>NZ_CAMPHH010000172.1 GCF_946885855.1 uncultured Actinotalea sp.
CCCTTTTTCAACCCAAACCCCCGAAACCCCTTCGCATATTGGTGTGGGGGGTGGGTTTTTTTTTAAAAGACACCGGTCTCGCCGCGGGCCCGTCGTCACGGCGGGCCCGTCGACACGTCCGGCGGGTGCGCCGAGCCCCGCCGACCGACGATCCCCGGACCAGAGCCAGGCCCGTCACAGGTCTCCCGGCGCAGACTGGCCGGGGCCGCCCCCCACATCTCGTCAGACACCCACTCCAGGAGGACCCGCCATGACGGCCCGTCGCCCCCACCGTGCGCACCACCGAGCGATCCGCGTGATCGCCGGGGCGGCCGTCGGGGCGCTGGTCCTGGCCGGGTGCGCCGGGCAGGCTGACGACGCCGCGGCGCCATCGGCGACCGCTCCCACCGTGACGGCGGACCCGGCCCCCCGTGAGGAGCCGGGGGCGCCGGGCAGGGCGCTCCCCGAGGTGCCCGTGCGCAGCGCCGACCTGTCGGCCCTCGAGGTCGAGCCGGTCGTCGAGCCGGTCGGCCTGGCCGTCCCCAGCATCGACGTGGCCATGGCGGTCGAGCCGGTCGGGGTCCAGGACGACGGCCAGATGGAGATCCCCCCGCTGGTCGAGATCGGCGGCTGGTACCGGTACGGCGCCTCGCCCGCCGACGACGCGGGCACCTCGGTCATCGCGGCGCACGTCGACTCGGTCGCCTCCGCCGGCGTCGGGCCCTTCGCCCGGCTGCAGGACGTCGCCGTCGGCGACCCCGTCGAGGTCACGCTCGCCGACGGGAGCACGCGGGCGTTCACCGTCACCGACGTCCGGCGGTCCCCGAAGCCGTCGATCCAGTGGGAGGACGTCTTCGTGCGGGGCGGCGGCCAGCGCCTCGTGCTGATCACCTGCGGTGGTAGTTTCGACAGGTCCGCGCGCAGCTACACCGACAACGTCATCGTCACGGCCGAGCCGAGTGTCTGATGAGCGCGGGCACCGTCGCGGCGCTGCGCGTGCCGCCCATCGCGAGGGGAAGGCCGCTGACCGTCACCGAGGTGAGCATCCTGCGCGCGCCGTCCACGTGGGACGACGCCGAGGTCGGCCGTGCCTTCGCGGCGGGTGACGAGGCCGGTCTCGCCGAGGCCTACCGGCGGTGGTCGGCGTTCATCCACACGCTCGCGGTCCGCTCGCTGCGGGACGAGGCGGACGCCCAGGACGTGACCCAGCAGGTGTTCGTCAACGCCTGGCGTGGTCGCACCGGGTACGACCCGGGGCGGGCCCTGCCGGGCTGGCTGACCGGGATCGCCCGGAACGCGATCGCCGACGTGCACGCGCGACGGGCCCGCGAGCGGCGGGACCAGCTCGCCGCGGTCGCGACCGTCGAGACCGTGGCGGAGGCCGAGACGGCGCAGGTCGCCGACCGGCTCACCGTCGCCGACGAGCTGAGCCGCCTCGGGGAGCCGCAGCGCACGATCATGGCGCTCGCGTTCTACGACGACCTCACGCACGACCAGATCTCCCAGCGGCTGGACATGCCGCTCGGGACCGTCAAGAGCCACATCCGACGCAGCCTGCTGCGTCTGCGCGACCGATTGGAGGTGGATGGTGCAGCACGTCGACCCTGAGGTCATCGCGCTCGTCGCCCTGGGCGAGCCTGCGGCCGACGACGACGCCCGGGCTCACCTGGCCACCTGTCCGGAGTGCGCGGAGGAGGTCTCCTCGCTCGCCGCCACGGTCGACACCGCGCGGAGCGTCACCCCCGCCGACGCTCTCGTCATGCCCCCGCCCCAGGTGTGGGAGGGGATCCGCGGCGCGCTCTCGCTGAGCCCGACGCTCGACCCGGACGTCTCCGCCACCCGGCCGAGGCCGCTGCCCGCAGGGGCGGCCGCGTCGGGTGACGAGCTCGCGTCCCGCCGCGCCCGTCGCGCTGCGCGCGGCTCCCGCGGGGGCGCGTGGCTCGCCGCCGCGGCGGCCGCCGGTGTCGTCATCGGGGGAGCGGGCGGCGTGCTCGTCGCCGGGGGCCTCGGCGACGGCGAGGCGCAGCCGGAGGGCGTCGTCGTCGCCCAGGGTGTGCTGGACCCGCTGCCCGGCTGGGAGGCCGGTGGGCAGGCGGTCGTCGAGGAGACGGCCGACGGGACCCGCGAGCTCGTGGTCACGCTGGAGGGCGGCGAGGGCCTGGAGGGCTACCGCGAGGTCTGGCTCATCGACCGCGAGGTGAGCCGGCTCGTGAGCCTCGGCATCCTCGAGGGCGGCGAGGGGCGGTTCGTGGTCCCGGCGAGCCTGGACCTGTCCGAGTTCCCGGTCGTCGACGTGTCCGACGAGCCCTACGACGGGGACCCGTCGCACTCCGGCGACAGCATCATCCGGGGTCTGCTGGACACCTGAGCCGGACGGCCCGGCACGACGGGCCTCCGCTCGGACCGCGGGCCCACGACCGGGTGACGCGCCCGGTCGCACCGACGCGAACCGCGCGGGACCGGAGGGGTCCCGCGCGGTTCGTCCTCCACGACGGGCGCGTGCCTGCGGGCGCGCCCCGGGTGCAACGCTGCCGCTCAGTAGGCCGGCGGCGGGGTGCGCTCGTCGTACCGCTCGACGCGGTGCGCCGTGTGGGTGCGCTGCTGGTTGTGGACGAGGCCCAGGATGAGGGCCAGGATCCCACCGGCGATCATGATGTAGCCGACGATGTTGAGGTTCACCACGTCCCACGTGTCGGGAGCGATCGCGAACGCCAGGATCGCGCCGACGACGATGAGGAAGATCCCCGATCCGATTCCCATGTTCGTGCCTCCTTGTCCGGACGAGGCCGTCCGATACGAAGGATCATGGCGTCGGTCCCGCGATCCCGCCTGTCGAGAGCGGGTGAACGGCCCCGGCAGGGGGCGTCGTGGCGCTCAGCGCGCCCCGTCCCGCTCGGCCATGCGCGCGAGCATCGCGTTGTACTCCGCGAGCTCCCTGCCGCCGTCGCGGTCGGCCGCGCGGTCCTCCCGGCGGGCGGTGCGCTCGTCGTCGCGGGTCCACGCGATCGCGATCCCGATCGCGAGGGCGAGCATCGGAACCTCGCTGATGCCCCAGGCGATCGCCCCGCCGTCGCGCTGGTCCTCCAGCGCGGAGGGGCCCCACGGCCGGCCGAGGAGGCCGAACCACTCCGGCACGAGGAGCGTCTCCTGGGTCACGAGCGCGACCCCGAAGAACGCGTGGAACGCCATGGTCCCGAAGAGCAGCACGAGCCGGATCGGGTAGGCGGGCCGGGAGGGCCCGGGGTCGACGCCGACGAGCGCATTGACGAACAGGTACCCGGCGAGGGTGAAGTGCACGACCATGAGCAGGTGCCCGATGGTCGTGGTCAGGGCGTACTCGAACGCCGGCGTGTAGTAGAAGACGACCATCGACCCGGCGAAGTTCACGGCGGCGACGAGCGGGTTCGCGAAGAACGACGCCCACCGCGAGTGGACGGTGCCGAGCAGCCACTCGCGCGGGCCGCGCGAACCGTCCTTGCGCACGGGCAGGGCCCGGGAGGCCAGGGTCACCGGTGCGGCCAGCGCGAGGAAGATCGGTACGACCATCACCATGATCATGTGCTGGATCATGTGCGCGCTGAACAGCACGTGCCCGTAGACGGCGGGCCCGCCCGACGTCACCCACGCGAGCAGCAGCAGGCCGACGACGGCGCTCAGCGTCCGTGAGACGGGCCACCGGTCCCCGCGCGCGCGCAGGCGCAGGGCCCAGCGCAGGTACACGACCAGGCCCGCCGCGCAGCCGAACGCGACCAGGAGGTCCCACCGGAACGTCGTGAGCCACAGCACGGTCGTCGGCGAGGGCGGCAAGGGGTGGCCGGTGACGATCTCGGCGGGCGTCAGCTCGCCGGTGGGCGCCTGCGGCACGGGCGGGGGCGTGTCGCCGAGGACGGCGGCGAGGCCGGAGACCGCCCCCATGACGGCCAGCTCCACGGCCACGAGGCGCCAGAACAGCGCCGGCGCGCGCCCGGACGCCGTCGGCGCCAGACGCGGGATCACGGACCGCCGGTGCGCGAGCCCGGCGAGGCCCAGCAGCGCGAAGAGGAGCACCTTGGCCAGGAGGAGCCGGCCGTAGTCGGTGCCCAGCAGGTCGTCCGGGCCGCCGAGCCGCAGCCCCGCGTTGACCAGCCCGGAGACGGCGAGGGCGAGGTAGGCCCAGCCCGCGATCGGCGAGAACCGCGCGACGGCGGCGCGCAGGTCGTCGCCGAGCCGGTGCGCGACGAGCGCGAGCGCGGCCAGCCCGCCGATCCACAGCGCCGCGCCCGCCAGGTGCAGGAACATCGACGTCACCGCGAGGTCGTGGTTCGTGTCCCCGGCGGCGTGCCCGGTCTGGGACTGCAGCGCGAGCGCGGCGAGCGCCACGAGCCCGGTGAGGAGGGCGCCGCGCGGCGTGGTCACGAGCAGCGCGAAGACGCACACGAGGGCCGCGATGACGACGAGGGCCACGAGCGTCCGCCCGAGCGGCACCTGCGTGACGAAGAGACCCAGCTCCGAGCCGAACCCGGCGGCCGACGGCGACGTGCCGCTCACCGTCGCGTAGCCGAGCACGAGGTCACCCACCGCGGCGACGGTCCAGACCCCGGCGGCGACGGCGGCGACGAGGGTCACCGCCGGCCAGGCGCGTCCGTCCGACGCGGCGCGCCCCGTCCCGCGGGGCAGGACCGCGGTGGCGAGCAGCAGCCCGCCGACGACGACGGCGCCCGCGAGCTCCCCGAGGGCCGTCACCACGGGCGTGCCCCAGCGGACGACCGCGCCGGGGTCGGCGAGGCCGGTCGGTGCGGTGATGCCCACGACGAGGGCGGCGAGGAGCGCGGTCGCGACGGTGAGCACCAGGCCCGCGACCAGCCCTGCGCGCGCTGTGAGCGCGGCCGCGGCGGACGAGTCCGTGGCGGGGTCCGGGGCGGCCGCGGTCACGGACCGGGGTGTCGCCGGGCCCGGATCGGCGGGCCCGGAACGGGTCGGCGGGGCGTCGGCGGGCACCGTCCCAGCGTACGTGCGGGGACGGGGGCGCCCGGCCTGCGCGGACGACGGCTCTCAGCGGTCGGCCCGGGGCCTCAGACCACGGCGTCGCAGTACTCCACGAAGATCTCCGGCTGCAGGTCCGTGCCGGCCGCGTCGTTCCCGAGGGTGGCGACCAGGGCGACCGGGGTCCCGCCGTCGTCGGGTGTGAAGCGGACGTCCGCCTGGACGTCGTCCTCCTGGGCGACCTCGTGCGCCCAGCCCTCCGCCGTCTCGACGGCCACGAGCTCGACCGCTGTGCCGTCGTCGGCGAGCACGACCGTGACGACGCCCGCGTCGCCGACGGGGTAGCGGCCGTCCGGGGCGGGGGAGAGGTCGACGCACCCGGTCGGGGCCGGTGCGCTGCCCGCGTCCAACGGCTCGGGGTTCACCAGCGGCTCGAGGTCCTCGACCTCGAGGTCGCGGTCGGTCGCGGTCCCCGGCTGCTCGTCGTCGTTCGCGCAGCCCGCCAGGGCGAGGGCCGGCAGGAGCACGGCGGCGGCCACGAGGCGGGCGCGACCCGTCCCGCTGGGACGGCTGGGACGACGGGGACGGCGCACGGTGGGCTCCAGGGGGTCGACATCGGGTCCACCCCGAGTCGAGCACGCGGCGCCGTCGTCGGCATCCGGGAGGGGTCGCGGTCCGGGCGCGGTCTCAGGTGATCACGCGACGGTCGCTCACGGCGCCGCGGTCTGCCAGAGCCCGACGACGTTGCCCTCGCTGTCCTCGAAGTACGCGCTGTACCCCATGTCACCGACCGGCAGCTTCTCGCGCAGCGGCCGGCCACCCTGGGCCTCGACACGGGCGAGCGTCGCGTCGATGTCCTCGACGTCGATGACGACGACGGGCACGCGCCCCACGGACTCGTCACGGGCGATGAGACCGCCGTTGATGAAGCCGGGCTCGGCCGGGCCGCTCTCCGGCGTCGGGCCGGTCGAGACCATGAGGTAGCCGGGGTCCTGCTCCCAGGGGGCGAGTCCCCAGCCGAACACCTGCGTGTAGAACGCCCGGGCGCGCCGGGACTCGTCGAACGGGATCTCGAAGTGGACGACGCGGCCGGTCATGTCCCCACCCCTTCTGCAGCCGCGGGCGGCACCGCCGGCGGGGTCCGGGTGTGCCGGGCTCGTCGGTGGGCCGCGGCGCCAGGTCGGCGTCGGTTCCGGTCTACTCCCCGTGCCGGGTGGCGGGCAAGGGGCGAAGGTGCTGCCCCACCGCCGCGGGGACTCGGCGCGGGGTCCGGCAGGTGCCTCAGGTGGCAGGCCGCTCAGGTGACGCCGGTGGCAGGCCCCGCGGCTGGCTCGGGCCGCTCGGCCGGCTCAACCCCAGACGAGGCCCTTCGCCGGGTCCTCGAGCACCGCCGCGACGTCGGCGAGGAGCCGGGACCCCAGTCCGCCGTCGACGAGGCGGTGGTCGAAGGAGAGGGCGAGCTGCGTGACCTGCCGCTTCTTGATCTTCCCCTTGTGGACCCACGGCTGCTCCCGGATCGCGCCGACCGCCAGGATCGCGGACTCGCCCGGGTTGAGGATCGGCGTGCCGGTGTCGATGCCGAACACCCCGACGTTGGTGATGGTGATGGTCCCGTCGGCCATGTCCGCCGGGGTGGTCCGTCCGGCGCGGGCGGTGGCGGTGAGCTCGGCGAGGGCGACGGCGAGGTCGTGCAGGCTCAGCCGGTGCGCGTCCTTGACGTTCGGCACGACCAGCCCGCGCGGCGTCTGCGCCGCGATGCCGAGGTTGACGTAGTGCTTGTAGACGATCTCCTGGGTCTCGTCGACCCAGCTCGCGTTGACCTCGGGATGCCGACGGACCGCCAGGAGCAGCGCCTTGGCGGCGATGAGCAGCGGCGTGACGCGCACGTCCGCGAACTCGCGGTCCTCGCGCAGCTGGGCGACGAGCTTCATCGTGCGCGTGACGTCGACCGTGTGGAAGACGGACACGTGCGGCGCGGTGAAGGCGCTCGCGACCATCGCCTCCGCCGTGCGCTTGCGGACCGAGCGCACCGGGACCCGGGTGCTGCGCCCGTCGGGGGAGACCGTGCCTGACGCGAGCCACGGCTCGTCGGTCGGGTAGTCGGTGAGGGCCCGGCCCTGGTTCGCCTCGGCGCGGGTCAGCACGTCCTCCCGGGTGACGATCCCGCCCGGTCCGGTGGGCGTCACGGTGGCGAGCTCCACCCCGAGGTCCTTCGCGAGCCGGCGCACCGGGGGCTTGGCGAGCACCCGCGGCGCCGGCGCGCGCAGGACCACCGGGGGGAGCTGGCCACCGTGACCCCCACCCGACCCGGCGGGGTCCTCACCCCGGGGGTCGTGCTGACCCCCGCCCAG
>NZ_CAMPHH010000173.1 GCF_946885855.1 uncultured Actinotalea sp.
GACCGGCCCACCCGGCCCGCGCCGACGGGGCGGGCCGGGTGGGCCGGTCCGTCCGTCCGTGCGGGGGTCACCATCGCGCGCGGCGGGGTACCGGGCGCGATACGACGACGGCGAGGACGCGCCTCGAGGAGGACGGAGCCGCGAACGCGGGTGCGACAGCGCGTGCCCAGGCTCGCGCGGCCGACCGTGGTCGAGGTCACCGTTCCCCTTCCGGCTCGACGTTCACCTCCCGGGCGCTCCAGCGCGCGCGGGACCGGCCCAGTCTAGGCAAGCGGCCCCGCCGACGGCGTCCGCGCTGGTCCGGACGATGTCACGGTCTGGTCTCGGTCCGCGCGGCTACCCTCCGTGTCGTGATCGTCCGCACCGTGGTGTCCCCGTTCCTCGGCACGAACTGCTACGTCGTGTCGGCCGACGACGGCGCGACGGTCGTCGTCGACCCCGGTGCGGGCGTCGTCGGCGACCTGCTCGCGCTCGTCCAGGACCGTGCGCTCGCTCCGGTCGCGCTCCTGGCCACTCACGGGCACGTCGACCACACGTGGTCCGCGGCCGCGCTCGGCAGCGCCTGGGGCGTCCCGCTCGTGCTGCACGAGGCGGACGCCTACCGGCTGGCCGACCCGTTCGGGACGCTGGGCCCCCTGGGCGCCCAGCTCGCTCCGCTCGCCGGGACGCTGGGCGACCCGTACCGGGAGCCGAGCGACGTGCGGACCTTCGGTGCCGATGCGGTCGTGCCGCTCGCCGCGGCGCTCGGCCTGAGGTCCCTGCACAGCCCGGGCCACACCGAGGGGTCGACCGTCTACCTCCTCGACCCGGTCCCCGCCGAGGGGTCGTCGACCGAGGAGCCCGGTCCGACGGCGGCGTTCACGGGGGACGTCCTGTTCGCCGGGACCGTCGGGCGGACGGACCTGCCCGGCGGGGACGCGGACGCGATGGGACGGTCGTTGGCGCGCCTCGCCGGCCTGCCGGCCGCGACCCGCGTGCTCCCCGGTCACGGTGAGGCGTCGACGGTGGAGGCCGAGCTGCGGTCGAACCCCTACCTGCTCGGCCCGCGGTAGGCCGGGCCCGCCGCGAGGAACGCAGCGTCCGGTTCTTGACGCCGGATCGAACGCGTGTTCGACTGGCGTGGTGCGATGGGACGGGCAGCGGGTCGGGCAGGCCGGGGTCGGGGACGCCGACGGCGCCCTGCCGGGGCTCACGCTGGCCGGTCTGGTCCGGAGCGTCCGCACGCCGGACTTCCACGGCGTGACGTTCCACGAGGTCGCCGCGCGCTCTGCCCTCAACCGCGTCCCGGACGCCTCCCGCGTGCCGTTCCGGTGGACGGTCAACCCGATGCGCGGCTGCCTGCATGCGTGCACGTACTGCTTCGCCCGGCCCACCCACGAGTACCTCGACCTCGGGGCGGGCCGGGACTTCGAGACGCAGATCGTCGTCAAGACCAACGTCGTCGAGGTGCTGCGTGCCGAGCTCGCCCGCCGGTCGTGGCGGCGCGAGCACGTGGCGCTCGGGACCAACACGGACCCGTACCAGCGCGCGGAGGGTCGCTACCGGCTCATGCCGGGGATCATCGGGGCGCTCGCCGGCTCCGGCACGCCGCTGTCGGTCCTGACCAAGGGCCCGCTGCTGCGGCGTGACCTGCCGCTCCTCACGGACGCCGCGGCGACCGTGCCGGTGAGCGTCGCCGTGTCCCTCGCCGTCGGGGACCCCGAGCTGCAGCAGTCCCTGGAGCCGGGCACGCCCGATCCGCGTGCCCGGCTGGAGCTCGTCCGCGCGATCACGGAGGCCGGCCTGCGCTGCACGGTCCTCGTCGCACCGGTCCTGCCGTGGCTGACGGACGGCACGGACCACCTGGACGACCTGCTGCGCCGGCTCTCGGCCGCTGGGGCGGCCGACGTCACCGTCATGCCGCTGCACCTGCGTGGCGCGGTCAAGCCGCTGTTCCTCGGGTGGCTGGCTCGCGAGCACCCCCGGCTCGTCGCGCCGTACCGGCGGCTGTACGGGACCGGGGCCTACGTGCCCCGCGAGTACGCCCGGTGGCTGGACGAGCGCGTCGCGCCGCTCCGCCGGCGCCACGGGTTCACGACGACAACGTCCTGGCGGCCCGGCCACGACGCGCCCGAGCCGGCGCTCGCCGGTGCGCAGCCGACCCTCTTCTGACGTCCCGCCCACCGAGCCGTGCTCCCGGAGGGGCACGTCCGGCGGCAGCCCTCGCGACAGAGGCTTCCCACGGACGCTGGTCCGCGAGACCGGCTGCCGACGGGCCTACAGTGCCGCCATGGGCGACGAGGTCCGCCGGGCGCGCCGACCGCGCGGCACCGGCATGCGGCGCGGTGCGGCACCCCGGGACGTCCGGGAGACCGACGTGCTCGTGGTCGGCAGCGGCTTCGGCGGGAGCGTCGCCGCGCTCCGCCTGGCGGAGAAGGGGTACCGCGTCGTCGTCGTCGAGGCCGGGCGGCGCTTCGCGGACGAGGACTTCGCCCGGACCTCCTGGGACCTGCGCCGGTTCCTGTGGGCGCCGCGGCTCGGCTGCTACGGCATCCAGCGCATCCACCGCGTCTCGGACTCGCTCATCCTGGCCGGGGCGGGCGTGGGCGGCGGGTCGCTCGTCTACGGCAACACCCTCTACCGGCCCCTGCCGGAGTTCTTCGCGGACCCGCAGTGGTCGGGGATCACCGACTGGGCGGCCGAGCTCGCGCCCTGGTACGACCAGGCCTCCCGCATGCTCGGTGTCACCGACAACCCGACGACGACGGCCGCCGACCTCCTCTTCCGGCGGGTCGCCGAGCGCATGGGCGTGGCCGACACGTTCCGGACGACGCCGGTCGGGGTCCACCTGGGCACACCCGGCGTGACGGTCCCGGACCCGTACTTCGGGGGCGCCGGACCCGCCCGGACGGGCTGCACGGAGTGCGGCGCCTGCATGACGGGCTGCCGCGTCGGGGCGAAGAACACGTTGCCGAAGAACTACCTGCACCTCGCCGAGCGGGCCGGCGCGACGGTCGTGCCGCTGACCACGGTCGAGCGGCTCCGCCCCGTCGGCACCGGTGGCGCAGGTGGGCCGGACGGGGCCGGCTGGCTCGTCGAGGCCCGGGCGACCGACGGCGGCGCGCGGACGGCGTGGCGCGCCCGGCACGTGGTCCTGGCGGCCGGGACGTACAACACCCAGCTCCTCCTGCACCGGGCAGGTCGCCGCGGCGACCTGCCGCACCTGTCGGCGTGCCTGGGCCACCTCACCCGCACGAACTCCGAGGCGCTCGTGGGCGGCACCGCCCCGCGCGTGGACCCCGCGCGACCGCTGCACCGCGGCGTGGCGATCACGTCGTCGTTCTTCCCCGAGCCGCACACGCACGTCGAGCCCGTCCGGTACGCCGCCGGCAGCAACGCCATGGCGCTCCTGCAGACCGTCCTGACGACCGGCGGACCGCGCTCCACGCGGTGGCTCGCGATCCTCGGTGGCTACGCGCGGGAGCTCGCGCGCGGCCCGCTGCGCGCCGTGCGGACGCTCATGCCGTACCGGTGGAGCGAGCGGACGGCGATCGCCCTCGTCATGCAGTCCCTCGACAACTCCCTCGTGCTGCGGCTGCGTCGAGGGCCGTTCGGCACGCGGCTCGTGAGCAGCCAGGGGCCCGGCGAGCCCAACCCCACCTGGATCCCCGCCGCGCACCGGACCGCCACGCTGCTGGCCGAGGAGCTGGACGGCATCGCGGGCGGCTCGTGGGGCGACGTCGCGAACATGCCGCTCACCGCCCACTTCCTCGGCGGCTGCCCCATCGGCGCCACGGCCGACGACGGGGTCCTGGACCCCTACCAGCGCGTCCACGGCTACCCGAGCCTGCACGTCGTCGACGGCGCCGCCGTGACCGCCAACCTGGGCGTCAACCCGTCGCTGACCATCACCGCCCAGGCCGAGCGGGCGTTCGCGCTGTGGCCCAACGCGGGGGAGGCGGACCCGCGGCCGGCCGACCAGGGGACCTACCGGCGCCTCGAGCCGGTGCCCCCGCGGTCGCCGGCCGTGCCGGTGCACGCGGCGGGGCGCCTGTGGACCACGGCGGGCACGGCGGGCGCGCCGGGACCCGCGGCCGGTCGCCCTGGGGCCGGGACGGCCGTCAGCCCGCCAGCCGGGCCGGGAAGCCTCCCGTCGCCACCGGTCCCCACGACTCGATCGTGACCCGGATGAGGGACTTGCCCTGCTCGACCATGGCCCGGCGGTACTCGTCCCAGTCCGGGTGCTCGCCGGCGATGCACCGGTAGTACTCGACGAGCGGCTCGACGGAGTCGGGCAGGTCGAGCACCTCGGCGGTCCCGTCCACCTGGACCCACGGGTCCCACTCGTCGGAGAGGACGCAGAGGCTCACCGCCGGGTCCCGGCGGGCGTTGACCGCCTTCGCACGATCGGGGTAGGTCGAGACGACCACGCGACCCGCCTCGTCGACCCCGCAGGTCACCGGCGACATCTGCGGAGCACCCGACGCGCGCCGCGTCAGGAGCACGGCGTGGTGCCGGGGCCGCAGGAACGCCAGCAGGTCCTCGCGCGAGACACGGTCGGTGGTGGCGATCTTCCGGGGCATGGGACCTCCAGGTTCGGTGGGTGGTCGGTCAGGCGACGGGCAGCCCGCAGGTGCGGCGGGATCCGTCCCGCGCGACGTGCCCGTCCCGTGTCCATCCTGCCTGTCCCTCGCCGGTGACTAGACTCGACCGGGCGTCCGGGAGGCGACCCTGCGACGCCGTCGGCCGCGGGGCCGCACGCGGGTCGCCGACCCCTCCGGACACCGTCCGCCACCACCTCGGAAGGACCCTTCGTGCTCCGCACCCACACCGCCGGCTCGCTGCGAGCCGAGCACATCGGCCAGACCGTCACGCTCACCGGCTGGGTGGACCGGCGGCGCGATCACGGCGGCGTGGCGTTCATCGACCTGCGGGACGCCTCGGGCGTCGCCCAGGTCGTCATCCGGGACGAGGCGGTCGCGCACGGCCTGCGCAACGAGTACGTCCTGCAGGTCACCGGCGCGGTGGGTCGCCGTCCCGAGGGCAACGAGAACCCCAACCTGGCGACCGGTGAGATCGAGGTGACCGCGAGCGACGTCGTCGTCCTCAACGAGGCCGCGGCGCTGCCCTTCCAGGTCTCCTCCGCGCTCGACGAGCACATCGGGGAGGAGGCGCGCCTGCAGCACCGCTACCTCGACCTGCGTCGACCGAAGCCGGCGGCCGCGCTCCGCCTGCGCGCCCAGGTCAACGCCGCGGCCCGGCGCGTGCTCGACGGGCACGACTTCGTCGAGGTCGAGACGCCCACGTTGACCCGGTCCACCCCCGAGGGCGCGCGCGACTTCGTCGTGCCGGCCCGGCTGTCGCCCGGGTCCTGGTACGCCCTGCCGCAGTCCCCGCAGCTGTTCAAGCAGCTGCTCATGGTCGCCGGGATGGAGCGGTACTACCAGATCGCGCGCTGCTACCGGGACGAGGACTTCCGCGCCGACCGGCAGCCCGAGTTCACCCAGCTCGACGTCGAGATGAGCTTCGTCGAGCAGGACGACGTCATCGCCGTCGCCGAGGAGGTCCTCGTCGCGCTGTGGGACCTCATCGGGTACCGCATCCCGACGCCGATCCCGCGGATGACGTACGCCGAGGCGATGGACCGGTACGGCACGGACAAGCCCGACCTGCGGTTCGGCCTCGAGCTGGTCGAGCTCACCGAGTACTTCCGCGAGACCCCTTTCCGGGTGTTCCAGGCGCCGTACGTCGGAGCGGTCGTGCAGCCGGGCGGGGCAGCGACGCCCCGCCGGGGCTTCGACGCCTGGCAGGAGTGGGCCAAGCAGCGCGGGGCCAAGGGCCTGGCGTACGTCACGGTCGCCGACGACGGCGAGCTGGGCGGCCCGGTCGCGAAGAACCTCTCCGACGCGGAGCGCGCCGGGCTGGTCGAGGCGGTCGGCGCCCGCCCGGGCGACGCGGTCTTCTTCGCCGCGGGCAAGACGTCGGAGGCGCGGGCGCTGCTCGGCGCGGCCCGACTGGAGATCGGCCGGCGTGCCGAGCTCATCGACGAGGACGCCTGGTCCTTCGTCTGGGTCGTCGACGCCCCGCTGTTCAAGTCGGCCGACGAGGACGACGACGTCGCGCTGGGCACCGGGTCGTGGAACGCGGTGCACCACGCGTTCACCTCCCCGACGCCGGAGTGGATCGACCGGTTCGAGGAGGACCCGGGCAACGCGCTGGCCTACGCCTACGACATCGTCTGCAACGGCAACGAGATCGGCGGCGGGTCGATCCGTATCCACCGCCGCGACGTGCAGGAGCGCGTCTTCGCGGTCATGGGGATCGGTCAGGACGAGGCGCAGGAGAAGTTCGGCTTCCTGCTCGACGCGTTCCAGTTCGGCGCCCCGCCGCACGGTGGGATCGCGTTCGGCTGGGACCGGATCGTCGCGCTGCTCACGCGCTCGGAGTCCATCCGCGAGGTCATCGCCTTCCCGAAGTCCGGCGGCGGGTTCGACCCGCTCACCGGGGCGCCGGCGCCCATCACGCCGGAGCAGCGCAAGGAGGCGGGCGTGGACGCCAAGCCGGAGCCCCGGCGCGGTGCCGAGCCGGCCGAGGCGGTCGCGCAGGCCTGAGCCCGTCGGCCGGACCGCCGGCTCCGCCCCGCCCCGGCTGAGGTCGACGTCGCCGCCGGCCGGCGCGGGGCGTCGGCGCGCCGGCGGCGGCACCGGGTGGCACCGTGTGCCCGTGGATCCTGAGGTGCTGGGGCCGGTGTGGTCGGCCGACCGGATGCTGCTGGGGGACCGGGCCCGCTGGTCGGGGGCGACCGTGACCCGCACGGTCGACGAGCGGAGCCTGCTCGTGGCCGCCGAGCGGGGCGACCGCCTCGTGCTGTTCGGACGGGGTGAGCCGGGCGGGGTGGTCGAGCTGTTGCGGGCGAGGGCGGTGGACGCCGTCGCCGTCACGGTGCCGGGACCCGCGCCCGACGAGGCCGCCTCCGCGCCACGTGCCGGCACGGCAGCGCGGCCCGGCACGGCATTGGGCCGCCGTGCGGTCCCGGCGCGCGGACCGGCGGGCTGGATGAGCGTGCCCCGGGGCACCGCCGTCCCGGCCGACGTGCTCCACGACCTCGGGCTCGAACCGTTCTCCACGTGGGACTGGCTGCTCGCCGAGACGCCGCCCGGTCCGGTGGCGGGGGAGGGCGACGTCGTCGTCCTCGACCCGCAGCGGGACGCGGCCGCGATCACGGACTGCCTTGCCGAGGCGAACCCGGGGACGACCGCGGACCCGGCCGGCCCGCACGAGGCCGCATGGGTCGGGGTGGCCGGCCAGGG
>NZ_CAMPHH010000174.1 GCF_946885855.1 uncultured Actinotalea sp.
CCGCATGACCGCGCCCCCCGCGCCCAGCACTCCCCCGGCCGTCGCACCCTCGGTCACCGCCGCAGCGCCGTCGGACGCCCAGCCCTCCGGGGCGTCGTCGTCGGCAGCGGGCACGGCCTGTCCCGGCATCGACCCCGCCGACCTGGCGACCTTCCTGCGCGTCGTGGACCAGGTGGCCGTCCTGCCGCAGGACCATCCCGACCACGCCACCGCCCGGCGCGCGGCGTCGGCCCTGTTCAAGGCGGCGAAGAAGCACCGCCGGACGGTCAAGCGGCAGGCGATCGACGCCGCCGACCGCGCCGTGATCGAGGCGACGGCGACGGGCAGCCGCGGACGCATCGACGACGAGACCCGCGGCATCCCCCTGGTCTCGTCGGCCACGGGCGCGACCGCCGGCGAGCTGCTCAAGCCGCGCCCCTGCTACGTCTGCAAGCAGCCGTACACGACGGTCGACGCGTTCTACCACCAGCTCTGCCCGACGTGCGCCACCCTCCACCACGCCAAGCGGGACGCGCGGACGGACCTCACCGGACGCCGGGCGCTGCTGACGGGCGGCCGGGCCAAGATCGGCATGTACATCGCCCTGCGCCTGCTGCGGGACGGCGCGCACCTGACGATCACGACGCGGTTCCCCAAGGACGCCGCGCGGCGGTTCGCCGCGATGGAGGACGCGGGCGACTGGCTGCACCGGCTGAAGATCGTCGGCATCGACCTGCGGGACCCGTCCCAGGTGGTGGCCCTGGCCGATGACGTCGCGGCCGCCGGGCCGCTCGACGTCCTCATCAACAACGCGGCGCAGACCGTCCGCCGGTCTCCGCAGGCGTACACCCGGCTCGTCGAGGCGGAGCTCGCGCCACTGACTCCGGCGCTCGAGCCGCTCGTCACCACCTACGGGCACACGAGCGACGCGCACCCGCGGGCGCTGGCCGGCTCGGTCACCTCCCTCACGAGCCCGGCGCTGGCCATCGAGCGCGCCGCCGCGACCGCAGCGGCCGAGGACCTCGTGCAGCAGGCGCTCACGGCCGACGCCGCCGCGCTCGAGCGGCTCGTCGCCGGGACCGGCATCGACGCCGGCGGGCTCGTCCCGGACGAGGCGCACACGAACAGCTGGGTCGCCACGGTCGAGCAGGTCGACCCGATGGAGCTGCTCGAGGTGCAGCTGTGCAACCAGACGGCGCCGTTCATCCTCATCAGCCGCCTGCGGCCGGCGCTGAAGGCCTCGCCGGCGCGGCGGACGTACGTGGTCAACGTCTCGGCGATGGAGGGCGTGTTCTCGCGCGGCTACAAGGGGCCCGGACACCCGCACACGAACATGAGCAAGGCGGCCCTCAACATGCTCACGCGCACCAGCGCGGCCGACATGGCGGCCGACGGCATCCTCATGACGGCGGTCGACACCGGCTGGATCACCGACGAGCGGCCCCACTTCACCAAGGTCCGGCTCGCCGAGGAGGGCTTCCACGCCCCGCTGGACCTCGTCGACGGCGCGGCCCGCGTCTACGACCCCGTCGTGCGGGGCGAGGCCGGCGAGGACCTGTACGGCTGCTTCCTCAAGGACTACGAGAAGGCCGCCTGGTAGGCGCACGCGGCGGGTCGCCCGACCGGCCGATCAGCCGGGCCGCACCTCGTCCGCCACCTCGTCCGGCACGCCGACCACCGGCTTCGCCCGGGACCGGCCCGCGGCGTCCTTGAGCACGACGTACTTGAGGTCCACGTGCGGCTCGAGCGCCCCGAACTTGTCGTTCGGGGCGCCGATGACGAGCTGGAAGCCCAGGCCACGCCACGCGCCGACCGCCCGGCCGGTGAACCGCGCGTCCGCCTTGATGAGCGCCTCGTCGAGGAAGACCGGGGCGTACCGGGGACGGTCGGCGTCAGCGTCGCCGAGCTGGTAACGCAGGGCCGCGCCCACGATGAACGCGACGAGCTCCTGGGACTCGCCGCCGGACTTCTCACCGATGTGGTCGTAGAGCGCGACGTGCCGGCCGTCGAGGTCGACCTTCTCCGCGCTGAGCCGCACGTGCCGCCGCACGTCGACGAGGTCGGCGAAGTCGGGGGCCGTCCGCCGGATGCGGTCGATGACCTTCGCCATGCGGTGGTAGCGCCGCTCCCGCTCGGCGTCCGTGGCGTCCGTCGCCAGCAGCTCGCGCAGGTCGCGCAGCTCCGTGCGGAACCGCGCGACGACCGTGGACTGGATGTCGCGGGCGTCGATGCGCAGGCGGTGGTCGTCGTCGGCGAACGGCAGGTCGGCGAGGATGTCGTTGACCGGCCGGATCCGCTCCTTGATCTCCCGCACGGACCGGCTCAGCGCGTGGTGCAGGTCGGTGAGGTCGTTGCCCGACAGCCGCAGGAGGCTCTTGCGCCACTCCTCCTCCAGCTCGTGCAGCCCGTTGGCCTCGAGGTCGACGAGCAGCCGCTCGAAGTCCGCGTACGACTCCTCCGGGTCCGTGCCGAGGTTCGGGTCGGGCCAGCGCTCGACGAACGTCTCGAACGTGCGACGCAGGCCCTCGCGCGCGAGCCCGACCGCCTGCTGCGCCGCGACCCGCTCCGCGGCGAGCACCTGGGTCGCGCGCGCCGTCCGCTGGTCGAACGCGCGCAGCGCGTCGGCCGGCCGGGCGGGCCCGCCGGCGGGGGCCGCGTCCGGGGCGTCCCCGTCCTCGGCCCCCAGGTGACGCTCCAGGTACTCCCGGTGCTCCGCAGCGACGACCGTGCCGGCGGCGCGCGCCGCGTCCAGCGCCTGCTGGGCCGCGTCGACCTCGTCGGTCGTCGACGCCCACCGCGCCTCGAGCTCCGCGGTCCGCCCCTTCGCCCGGCCGAGCTCTTCGGTGAGCGTCCGGATGCTCGCCTCCAGCTCGCCCGCCCGCCGCTGCAGCCGCTCGACCTCCGGGCTGCCCGACGTCACGCCGTCGATGACCCGCAGCCAGCGCGTCACCTCGGCCTCGGCGCCGCCGACATCGACCTGGTCCCACGTGACGTCCCGCAGGGAGGCGTAGGCGGTGCGCCGGCTCTCCAGCCCGTCGAGCCGCCGGCCCGCCGCCTCGGCCTCGGCCTCCGCCGATCCCAGGCGCTCCTCGGCCCGCGAAATCCGCTCGTCGAGGTCGGCGAGGAGCCGGGCGTTGCTGAAGCCCAGGACGTTCGCCCGCCCCTGGCCGCCGTGGGCACCCCGGTGCCCCTCGGAGACCTGCCCGGAGCGGGTCAGCGCCTTGCTGTGCTGGGCCAGCTCACCGGGGGTGTCGACGCACACGAACGCGAACCGGGAGGCGAGCTCGCTGCGCACCCACCCGGCGAACGGTCCGGGCCGCAGGTCGAGGCGACCCGGCAGCGTGCGGGGGTCCAGCGCGACGTCGTCGCGCAGCCCCGTGGGGACGCCCTCGAACCGGATCCGGCGGGCGGTCGGCACCGCGTCGATCGCGGCGCGGAAGGCCCGCAGGTGCGCCGCGTCGAGGAGCAGCAAGGTCGCGAACCCGCCGAGCGCCACGTTGAACGCGTCGCGCCACGGCTCGTGCTCGGTGCGCACCTCGACCAGCTCGGCGACGAACGGCAGGTCGGCGGCGGTGAGCCCAGCCGCCTCCGCGAGCGCCTGCCGGGCCCGGTGGAGGTCGCCCGGGATGTTGTCGGCGCGGCGGGCGGCCTGGGCACGCTCCTCACGCAGCGCGGCGAGGTCCGACCGCGCCGCCGCCCGCTCCGCCATCGCCTCCGCGAACGCGGTACGGGTCGCGTCCTTGGCGCCGACGTCGTCCAGCGCCGCTCCCCCGCGGGCCAGCAGCGCCGCGAGGTCCGCGGCGGAGGTGACCGACGCGCCGAGCGGCTCCATCAGGGCGTCGAGCCGCCGCCGGGCCTCGGTGACGCGCTCGAGGCGCTGCTCGGCGCCCCGCACCTCGCGCTGCGCCGTCGCCAGGCGGTCCCCGCCGGAGGCCCACAGCGTCTCGCGGACCCCGTCGAGCTCGGCACGTGCGGCCTCGACGCGCGTGCCCGTCTCGAGGACGACCCGCCGGGCGTCCGCGTGCTCCCGCTGCAGCTCGCCCTCGACGGAGCGCAGGAGGTCCAGGCGCCGCTCGTCGCGCCACAGGGCGACCGGTGACGTGGGCGCGTCGACCGACCCGAGCGCGTCGAGGACCCGCAGCCGCTCCGAGGCCTCCTCGATGCTCGCGCGGTGCTGCCGGATCGGCTCGAGTGCCTTGACCTGCTGCCGCGCGGTGATCATCTGCTGACGGGTGCCGCTGAGCTTGTCGAACTGCTCGACGACGGCGTCGGCCGTCGCGAACGTGCTCGGCTCCTCCAGCACCATCGCCTTGTACAGGGCGTCGACGGTGGTGATCTGCTGCCCCGCCTGGATCCGCCCGAGCAGCGCGACGGCCTTGGCCCCGTCGCCGGTCGCCCCGATCCCGAGGGTCAGGTGCAGGCGTGCGGTGTACTCCCGATCGGTGTCGAAGGGCGTGAGCCCCGCACGCGTCACCGCACCACGGGAGAGCCGGTCGACGACAGCGGCCTCGAGGTCGCGCAGGTCGAACGGACCGTCGCAGGTCGCCCGGACCGCGACGACGTCCTCCAGCGTGCGCGCCGCCGACGGCACGTACCAGGCCCGCACCGCGGTGAAGAGGCGGTCCGCCTGGTCGGCCCAGGTCATCGCGACCGCGGTCCAGGTGTCCTGGCCGTCGCCGCGCAGCACCCGTTCGCGCGTGCCGTCCTCGGTGCGGGACTCGTCGAGCTTGCCGCGGGCGTAGGACACGATGTTGCGCTGGTCCTTGCCGCGCGGCCGCCCGACGACACCACCGTTGGACGCCCCGTTGAACGGCGTGGTGTGCGGCATGAGCAGCGCGATGTAGGCGTCCATGAGCGTGGACTTGCCCGAGCCCGAGCCGCCCGCGAGGAGCGTCGCCGTCGACGCGAGCCGCAGGACGTGGTGCCCGTCGTAGCCGCCCCAGTTGACCAGCTGCAGGTCGCGCGCGACCCACTGCTGGCCGGTGGACGACTGCGGGACGAGCCCGAAGAGCGTGTCGACCATCGTCATCGCGCGGCCTCCTGGGTGCGGTTCTGCTCGCGGAGCCAGTCCCGCAGCTCCACCAGCCGCGCGGTGCTCAGCACCACCTCCACGAGCGGGGTGACGCGGTACCGCCCCTCCGACTCCTCCTCGATGAGGCCGTCCTTCGCGAGCCGCTGGACCGCCGCGCGGATCTCCCGCTGCCGGGTCGCGAGGTTCGTCTCGTCGGGGTCGAAGTAGGTGAGCGCGGTCTGCTCCATCTCCTCGACGTCGACCCGCACCGACGTCTGCCCGGCGCCCTGCTCGCGCTGGAACACCGTGCGCAGGTGGACGAGGACGAGCGTCTCAGCGCGCGTGTACGCCTCGTCGCGCAGCAGCACCGGGACGTCGAGCTCGGCCGAGCGCACCTGCTTCTTGTAGGCGACGCCGCGCTCGTGGTCGACGACGAGGTGGACGAACAGGTCGTGCAGCCGGGACTCCACCACCTGCTGGTTCTCGAGCAGAGTGCGCCACTGGGCGGGGCTGCGCTCGGCCAGCAGGAAGCGGCGCTGCAGCAGCCGCACGAGGAGGCGGCGCACGTCCGCGTCGAGCGTGCCGGAGTCCCCGGCGAAGAGCTCCGACGGGTCCTCCTCCATGGGGACGGGCGCGATGAACGCCGTCGCGCTCCCCGGCGTCGCGGCCTCGGTCGTCGTGTCAGTCATCGTCCGCGTCCTCCACTCGTGCGGTGACGGCACCGAACGCGAAGCGCCGTCGGGTCCCGTCGGGGCGGACGGCGACCACCGAGGCGACGTCGTCCTGCTCGTCCATGCCCAGCTCGTGGGCCAGCTCGATGAGCCCGAGGAGGTCCACGGGCCGGCGGAGTCCCTCCGGCGCCGCGTCGAACGCCGCCGCGACGTCGACGGTGCCGGCGCCGCCCACCATCCCGGCGAGGTGCTGCCGCAGCTGCTGGTAGTGCGCCCCGCCCCAGGCGCGGGCCTCGTCGTCCGAGACGTCCGGGCCGCCGTGGTCGTCCCACGCGGCCAGCGGCGACGGCGGCTGCGAGGGCCGCAGGTCACCGGGGGTCTGGCGCAGGTGGTCGACGTCGGCCACGGGCAGCCGGCGCAGGGGCTCGACCGCGTGCCCGCGACGGGCGTCCGGCGTCCACGCCTGCAGGCCGCGCATGACGTCCCGCAGGAGCTCGTCGACCTGACGGTCCCGCAGCGGGTCGTGGTTCCGGACCTGGGCGGTGATGACGTACGAGGCCTCGCGCTGGGCGGTGAAGACGAGGTCCAGCCCCTGCTCGATCCGGCGGACGAGGTCCCGCAGCTCGCCGCGCTGCTGCGGCAGCAGCCGCCGGGTGAAGGGGTGCTGCAGGACGACGTCGAGCCGGCCCGAGAGCTCGTCGAGGTGCTGCGCGTCCCCGATGAGCCGCAGCGCCCCCGCGAAGGCGCGGCCCTCCGCGGTCGACTCCATGACGTGCTCGCCGCGCTCGAGGTACTCACGCAGCACCTCGCCGGTGGGCCGCTCGTCCTGGCGCAGCGCGGTGACGACGTCGCGCTGCATCGCCTTGATGGACTCCGCGACCCGCGCGAAGTCCGCGGGCAGCTCCCGCACGAGGTGCAGGACGTTCTCCGCCTCCTCGAGGAGCTGCTCCTCGTCCACCTCCTCGACGACCCCGGTGCGCTGGATCTCGGCGAGCTCCGCGCGCAGCCGCGTGATCTCGGCGTCGAGGCGGGCCATCCGCACGAGGACGTCCGGGTCGGCGTCCTGGGCCAGCCGCTCCACCGCGTCGAGGAGGGTCCGGACGCGGGAGCGGGACACCCGTGCCCGCGCGCCGCCGGCCCGACCGGCGACCTCGAGCGCGCCGACGGCGTGCGCGGAGAGCCGGTACACCTCGACGTCGTCCTCGAGCACCTGCCGGACGAGCCACCCCGCGTCCGCCCACTGCCGGCACAGGTCGCGCGCGTTGGCCGTCGCCGGCAGGCCGTCCTCGTGACCGGCCGCCCGGAGCTCGTCGAGCGCGGTGCCGACCTCGGCGTGCGCGTCCGCCACGGGGACGGTGGGTCGCTCGGCGGTGAAGAGCATCGACAGCAGCGAGACGACGAGCGGTGCGTGCCGCTTGTGGAGCAGGTCCAGCATGGGGTTCTGGAACGCCCGGACCGCCCCCAGGTACGCCGCTTCCGCTCGCGTCATCATCGCGGGACAGAGTAGGCCCCGGCGCCGACACCGGGCGCCAGGCACCACGGGCTGTCGGGGGCCGGCAGACGTCCGCGGCCGGGCACGACGAAGGCCCCTGACCGGCGGGTCAGGGGCCTTCATCGTCG
>NZ_CAMPHH010000175.1 GCF_946885855.1 uncultured Actinotalea sp.
GGCGGGTACGAGGCCGCGCTCGTCGCCCGGCGCGCCGGGGCGGACGTCACGCTCGTCGAGCAGCAGGGGCTCGGCGGGGCGGCGGTCCTCACCGACGTCGTGCCGTCCAAGACGCTCATCGCGACGGCCGAGTGGATGACCATCGCGGAGCGCGCTCCGGAGCTCGGCATCCGCGACGCCGGTGTCCCGCTCGACGGGGCGGCCGCGGCGCGGCGGGCCCACCAGGTCGACCTCGCCCGCGTCAACGCGCGCGTCGTCGAGCTCGCGGCGGCGCAGTCCGGCGACATCTGCGCCCGCCTGGAGTCGGTGGGCGTCCGGGTCGTCGACGGCCACGGCCGCCTCGACGGACCCCAGCACGTCGTCGTCGACCGCGCGGACGGCGGGACCGAGACGCTCGACGCCGACGTCGTGCTCCTGGCCACGGGCGCGACACCCCGCACGCTCCCGGACGCCATGCCCGACGGCGAGCGCATCCTCACCTGGACCCAGCTGTACGGCCTCGGCGAGCTGCCCGAGCGACTCGTCGTCGTCGGCTCGGGCGTGACCGGCGCGGAGTTCGCCGGCGCCTACAACGCGCTGGGCTCGCAGGTGGTCCTCGTGTCCTCCCGCGACCGCGTGCTGCCCGGGGAGGACGCCGACGCCGCGGAGCTCATCGAGGAGGTCTTCCGCCAGCGCGGCATGGAGGTCATGTCCCGCTCGCGCGCGCAGTCGGCCGTCCGGACCGACGACGGCGTCCGGGTCACCCTCGCGGACGGCCGGACCGTCGAGGGCACCCACTGCCTCGTGGCGGTCGGCTCCGTGCCGTCGACGGCGGGCCTGGGGCTGGAGACCGCCGGGGTGCGGACCACGCGCGCCGGGCACGTCGAGGTGGACCGGGTGTCCCGGACGAGCGCCCGCGGGGTGTACGCCGCGGGCGACTGCACCGGCGTCCTGCCGCTGGCGTCGGTCGCGGCCATGCAGGGCCGGATCGCGATGGCGCACGCGCTGGGCGACGCGGTCGTGCCGCTGGACCTCCAGGTCGTCGCGGCGAACATCTTCACCGCGCCCGAGATCGCGACCGTGGGCGCGTCGCAGCAGGCGCTGGAGGAGTCCGGCGTGCGGTACCGGACCAGCACGCTCGAGCTCGCCCGCAACCCGCGGGCGAAGATGCTCGGCATGCGCGACGGCTTCGTCAAGCTCTTCGCGCACGCCACGACGGGGATCGTGCTCGGCGGCGTCGTCGTCGCGCCCCGGGCGGGCGAGCTCGTGTTCCCCATCACCCTCGCGGTCGCCCAGCGCCTCACGGCCGACGACGTCGCGCAGTCCTTCACCGTCTACCCCTCGCTGTCGGGGTCGATCGCCGAGGTCGCCCGGACGCTGCACCACACGGAGGTCTGAGGTCATGCCGCTCTCGCTCACCGTCCACGGGCACGCGTGCGTCCGGCTCGAGCGGGACGGGGCCGTCCTCGTCGTCGACCCGGGCTCCTACAGCGACCGGTCCGTGCTCGCGGACGCGGACGCCGTCCTCGTCACGCACGAGCACGCGGACCACGTGGTGGCCGCCGACGTCGCCGAGGCCCTCGCCGCGCGTCCCGGCCTGCAGGTGTGGGCCCCGGCGCCCGTCGTCGCGCACCTGACCGAGGCCGGTGCCGACGCGGCCCGCGTCCACGCGGTCGCGCCGGGCGAGGAGTGGGCGGCGGCCGGCTTCGCGGTGCGCTCCCTCGGCGGTACCCACGCCACGATCCACCCCGACCTGCCGCCGCCGGCGAACCTCGCCTACCTCGTCGACGGCGTGCTGCACCCGGGCGACTCCTTCACGGTCCCCGACGCGCCGGTTGAGGTGCTCCTGCTGCCCGTCGGCGGCCCGTGGATGAAGGTCGCCGAGGCGGTCGACCACGTGCGCGCCGTCCACCCGACCGTCGTCGTGCCGATCCACGACGCGGTCCTGTCCGAGGCCGGCCAGGGTCTCGCCGACCGTCTCGTCGGGACCCTCGGCGGGGCGCCGCAGTACCGCCGCCTGGCGCCGGGGGAGCGGCTCGCCGTCGGCGGCTGACCCTCGCGCCGGGGCGGCCGCGCGCCGTCGGGGGCCGACTCCTGACCGGGCGAGCGCTCAGTCGCCCCGGGGCGCGTGCCTCAGGACGAGGGGCGCGTGGTCCGACCACGGCGTGGCAGGCAGGACGTCCAGCCGGTCCCCCTCGGCCCACCCCGGTCCCAGGACCCAGTCGATGCGGTAGCGCGGCTCCGGCGTCGGGCTCGTCAGCAGCGACGGGTCGCCGAGGGCGTCCTGGGCGCTGACGAACCCGGCGTCCTCGAGCAGGTCGAGCTCGGGCCACCCCGGCTCGGCGTTGAGGTCACCGCCGAGGACGCCGAGGTCGCCGGCCGTGAGGAGGCGCTCGAGCTGCTCCAGGCGGGTCGGGGTGTTGCGCTCGCGGTGCTGCAGGTGCACCGAGGTGTAGCGCTGGGGCACGCCGCCCACGTCCACGGTCGCGCTGATCGCGGACCGTTCCTGCGGCCCGGCGCCGTAGGGGAGCGCGTGCACGACGACGTCGCGCTGCGGCACGCAGGACAGGACGGCGTTGCCGAACTGGCGGTCCGCCGCCCGCGCGAAGGACACCTGCATGTCGAGGCGGTGGCCCAGCCACGTCGCCATGTCCGTCCCGCCCGCGAGCACCCAGCCGCGGGCGACCTCCTGGAGCAGGACCACGCACGCGTCCTGCTCCTGCACGGTGCGGGCGAGCTCCTCGAGCCGGACGTGACCGGCGGGGGTCACGCCGTAGTGGAGGTTCCACGACACGACGGTGACCTGCTCGCCGCCTGCGCGCGGGTCGTCGTCGGCCGGGGTCGAGCCGACGGTGGCGAGGGCCACCTGGGCGGTGCCGGCGACGAGCACGCCCACGCCGACGACGGTTGGCAGGCCCGGGCGGCGGGGGACCTCCCGCCGGTCGGGCTCCCCGCGCCGGTGCACGCCGGCGGCGCCGAGCAGCGCGGCGGCGGCACCGACCACGAGCGTGTGCGGGAAGGGCAGCGGCACGTCGTACTCGAGCTGGAAGAGCAGCAGCGGGAGGATCGTCGCGAGCCCGGCGGCGGTCGCCGTGAGGGCGGTCCGGTGCAGCGCGCCGGGGCCGGGCCCCACCCGGAGGGCCAGCGCGGCCTGCTGCGCGGCGAGCACCTGGACCGCGACGAGCACCACGAGCAGGAGCGGGCCGGTCAGCTGCAGCAGCGCGAGGGTCAGGACGGCGAGGACGACGGCGTCGACGACGGGGCGGGCGGCGTCGTAGCGCAGCGCGGAGCGCGACCAGCCCACGCGCGGTGCGCTCTCCAGCCCGATGAGCCAGGCCGCGACGAGCAGGCCCGCGCCGGTGACCGGGCCGGCGACCGCGAGCGGCAGGCCCGACTGCGAGGTCACCCACGCGACGTTCGCCAGCGCCATCGCGGTCAGGGCGAGCAGCAGGCCCACGGCCCCCAGGCGGCGCACGGGCGGCAGCGGCGCCGCGTGCGGCGTCAGGCCCGCCGCCTCCCGCCGGACCCGGAGGGCGGCGACGACCAGGGCCGCGACGACGAGGAGCGTCACCGCCCACCCGGCCGGGTCGGTGCGCCACACCGCGTCCCAGGTGGTCAGGAGCAGCTGGGCGCCCACGTGCAGCGCCAGGCCGAGGAGGACGGTGCGCAGCGCGAGGGGGCCGCCGCGCAGGCCCGCGGTCGCGGCGACGGCGGCGACGAGCACCCCGACGGCGAGCGCCACCGCCGCCAGCCCGACGACGACCCGGGGGGCGCCGGTGAGCTGCGGGAGCGCGAGCCGCAGGGCCGCCAGCACGAGCGCGCCGAGGACGAGCGTCCGGCTCCCGCTGCGGCGCGCGGCGAGCGCGAGGACCGCGAGGAGCGCACCGGGCAGGGCGTAGGTCAGCAGCGCCGTCCCGGCCGCCTCGACGACGCCGACGGCGAACGCCGTGTCGAGCAGCGGGCCGCTGGACCGCACCAGCTCGAGCGTGACGAAGGCCAGGACGGCGACGAGCAGGGCGTGCGCCGGGCCGGGCAGCGGGCCCGGGGTGCGAGGAGCGCCGTCGTCGGAGGTCACGGCAGCAGCCCGCGCAGGTCCGGCCACGCGGTGGCGAAGGCGGGCAGGAGGGGGCGGTCCGCCACCGCGTCGAGGCGCACCCACGCGACCGCGAGGCTCTCGTGGTCCGTCGGCCGGGGGTCGTGGGTCGAGGTCGCGCGCGCGACGACGGTCGTGTAGCTCCAGGTGCCGTGGTCGAGCACCCGCGAGGTGAGGACGAGCACGCCCGCCGGGTCGATGCCCGCCTCCTCGGCGGCCTCGCGGACGGCGCCCTGCTCCGGACGCTCACCGGGGGCCAGGGCCCCGCCCGGGATGCCCCACGTCCCGCCCTGGTCGCTCCACACGGCGCGGTGCTGCAGGACGACGGCGTCGGCGCGACCCGCGTCGTCGGTGCGGAAGAGCAGCAGCCCGGCCGCGCCGTGCAGGCCCCAGTGCCGACGCCCGCACGCGCACTCGACCCAGCCGTCGCCCGGACCCCGCTGCAGGCCCGCAGGAGGGGAGGAGCGGTGCGGCCCCGCGGGGTCCGCGGGCCCGGTCAAGCCCTCAGCCCTGCGCCGTGCCGTCGGACGCGGTGCCGCCCGGGGCGCCGTCCGCGACCTCGGCGACGATCTCGCAGAGCGCGCTGCCCGCGCTCACGGTCGCCCCCACGACGGCGGACAGGCTGCGGACCACGCCGTCGCGGTGGGCCACGAGCGGCTGCTCCATCTTCATCGCCTCGAGCACCACCACGAGGTCGCCCTGCGCGACCTGGGCGCCCTCGGCGACGGCGACCTTGACGATCGTGCCCTGCATGGGCGAGGTGAGGGCCGCGCCGTTGGACCCCGCGGGCGCTCCCGCGGCCCGGGCGCCGGCGGCCCGTCGCGGCCGGCCGGCGCCGCGGGGACCGGTGCTGCTCCGGCCGCCGCGGGCGAGCCCGCCGAGGCCTGCGGGCAGGACGACCTCGATGCGCTTGCCGCCCACCTCGACGACGACGCGCTCGGTGGCCGGGGCGTCGTCGTCGGCCGTCGCGGCGGTGGCGCCGCCCTCGCGCAGCGTCGGGAGCGTGTCCGCGAAGTCCGTCTCGATCCAGCGGGTGTGCACGCGGAACGGTTCGGCCGGGTCGGCGGGGACGAAGTCGGGGGAGTCGAGCACGGCGCGGTGGAACGGGACCACGGTCGGGATGCCCTCGACCTCGAGCTCCCGCAGGGCCCGCCGGGCCCGTTCGACGGCCTGGGTCCGCGTCGCGCCGGTGACGATCAGCTTGGCGATCATCGAGTCGAACGCGCCCGAGACGGTGTCGCCCTCGACGACGCCGGAGTCGACACGCACGCCGGGGCCGGAGGGGAAGCGCAGGCGCGTGAGGCGGCCGGGCGCGGGCAGGAAGCCCTGGGCCGGGTCCTCGCCGTTGAGGCGGAACTCGAACGAGTGGCCGCGCACCGGCAGCTCGGTGTAGCCCAGCGGCTCGCCGGCGGCGATGCGGAGCTGCTCGCGCACGAGGTCGACGCCGGTCACCTCCTCGGTGACGGGGTGCTCGACCTGCAGGCGCGTGTTGACCTCGAGGAAGGAGATCGTGCCGTCCAGGCCGACGAGGAACTCGCACGTCCCCGCGCCGACGTAGCCGGCCTCGCGGAGGATCGCGGTCGAGGACTCGACCAGGAGGCGGTTCTGCTCGGCGGACAGGAACGGCGCGGGTGCCTCCTCGACGAGCTTCTGGTGCCGCCGCTGCAGCGAGCAGTCGCGCGTGGACACGACGACGACCGTGCCGTGCTGGTCGGCGAGGCACTGCGTCTCGACGTGGCGCGGGGAGTCGAGGTAGCGCTCGACGAAGCACTCCCCGCGGCCGAACGCCGCGACCGCCTCGCGGACCGCGGACTCGTACTGCTCGGTGATCTCCTCGGCGGTCCGTGCCACGCGCAGGCCGCGCCCGCCGCCGCCGAAGGCCGCCTTGATGGCGATGGGCAGCCCGTGCTGCTCGGCGAACGCGTGCACCTCGGCGGCGTCGGCGACCGGGTCGGGGGTGCCGGCGACCAGGGGGGCGCCGGCGCGCTGGGCGATGTGGCGCGCGGAGACCTTGTCCCCGAGCGCCTCGATCGCCGCCGGCGGCGGGCCGATCCACGTCAGGCCGGCGTCGATGACCGCCTGGGCGAACGCGGCGTTCTCGGACAGGAAGCCGTAGCCGGGGTGCACGGCGTCCGCACCGCTGCGGCGCGCGACGTCGAGCAGCTTGCCCATGTCGAGGTACGTCTCGGCGGCGCGGGTGCCGCCGAGGGAGAAGGCCTCGTCGGCGAGGCGGACGTGCTGCGCCTCCCGGTCGGGGTCCGCGTAGACGGCGACGCTGGCGATGCGGGCGTCCGCGCAGGCTCGGGCGACACGGACCGCGATCTCACCGCGGTTGGCGATGAGGACCTTGTGGATGTCGGGCACGGCTCACCGTAACGTCAGGCGCTCCGGCCGTTCACCCGCGGCACGGGTGGCGGACCAAGACTGTGGGGATCGCACAACGGCGAGGCGTCGCTTTGTCGGTTGGCCCAGGGGCGCCGGGAGCGCGTCAGCGCCAGAGGTCCGTCACCGACAGGTCGACCTGCTGCAGCAGGTCCCGCAGCACCGGCAGGCTGAGACCGACGACGCCGTGGTGGTCGCCCTCTATGCCGCGCACGAACGCCCCGCCGCGGCCGTCGACGGTGAACGCCCCGGCGACGGCGAGCGGCTCGCCGGTCGCGACGTAGGCGTCGATCTCCGCGTCGGTGACGTCCGCGAAGTGCACGACGGTCGTCGACGTGGCGCCGAGGGTCGCCGCGGGCGCGTCCGGCCGCAGGTCGACGAGCCAGTGCCCCGTGTGCAGGAGACCGGACCGCCCGCGCATGCGGCGCCAGCGGGCGGTGGCGTCCGCGGCGTCGCGGGGCTTGCCGAACGCCTCGCCGTCCAGGTCGAGCAGCGAGTCGCAGCCCAGGACCAGGAGGTCCTCGGGCAGGTCGTCGTCGTGGTCGGGTGGCGTCTCGCCGCTCTCGAGGCGGGCGGCGACGTCGTCGGCCTTGGCGTTGGCGAGGACGAGGACGGCGTCGACCGGGTCGAGGTCACCGAAGCGGGTGCGCGCCTGCGCCAGGACCGCGTCCTCGTCGACCCCGGAGACGAGCACGTGCGGCTCGATGCCGGCGGCGCGCAGGGTCGCACGACGTGCCGGCGAGGCGGAGGCGAGAAGGAGGGAGGCCACCGGACGAGGGTAGTTCCCCGACCCGTCCACCCCCTCCCGCGAGC
>NZ_CAMPHH010000176.1 GCF_946885855.1 uncultured Actinotalea sp.
GCCCGGGCCCGGGTGCTCGTCTCGGGTGCGACCGCCGCGTCGCACGACGAGTGCCGGGCGGCAGGGGTGGACGGCCTCCTCGACGGCCCCGGCGCCCCGACCGTCGCACCGCCCCCTGCCGACGGCGGCTCGCGGATCCTGCGCGCCGGCGAGGCGCAGTGCCTGGCACTGCTGCACCTGCTCCACGCGGACGAGCCGGACTTCACCGCGATCTCCCAGGTCATCGACACCGACCCCGTGCTCGTCCTGCGTGTGCTGCACCTGGTCAACAGCGGCGCCTTCGCGCTGCGGCACAGCGTCGACACCGTCAGCCAGGCGGTCGTGCTGGTGGGCGTCACGGAGCTCCGGACGCTCGTGGCGGCGCTCATGCTCGACGCGCGGCCCGACGCGATGGACAGCCTGTGGCTCATCCTCGCCCGGGCGCTCACGTGCGAGACGCTCGCGCAGGACTCCGCGGCCTACACGGTGGGCATGCTCTCGGCGCTGTCGGAGCAGCTCGGCATCCCGGCCGCCGTCGTCGTCGAGAAGGTCGGGGTCTCCCCGGCGGTCGCCGACGCCGTGCGGTTCGAGACCGGCGAGCTGGGCAACGTGCTGCACGCGGTGCGGGCGCACGAGCGTGCCGACACGCTCATGGTCATCGCCACCGGGCTCCAGCCCGAGGAGGTGTCGGCCGTCTACATGCAGTGCGTCTCCGACGCGCTGGAGACGGCGCGCGCCGTGACGCGCGAGCCGGCGTTCTGAGCGCGACCGCCACAGCGGCGCACCCCACGCAGCGGGACGGGACCCCCCGTGGACCTGCACGCGCGGCAGCACCCAGTACCGGGACGAAACGCCCTCCGACGCCGACCTCGCCGCGCGAGAATCATGGTGTCCGGGCGGCGCTCGCCCGGTTGGAGGTGGGTGCGATGCCCGCTGGCCCTGGTGACCCCGCCGGCCCCGCGCGACGCGCGCCGACGGTGAGCCGGGAGGTCCCCGTCCTCGTGCTCACGGCGTTCCTCGTCGCTGCGGCGTTCATCGGGTTCGTCTCCCTGTTCGTCGTCGGCTCGGCGCTCACCGATCCCGGTGGCTGGCGCGGCGCCGCCCTCGCGGCCGGGTACGCGGTCGTCGTCCTCGGCCTCGCCGCTCTCGCGTTCCTCGTGCCCGACACCGCCGCGGCCCTGATCGGTCTGCTGTCCCTCGCGCCCGTCGGGCTGGGCGCATGGGCGCTGGTGGACCACGCCGCCCTGCGGAGCTGGGAGGACGGCCTCGGCCCGGTGTCGCTCGTCCTCGTCGTCGTGGTGGCGGCCGGAGCCGCGGTCCTCGGGCTCCAGCACCCCGCCGTCGGCGGCGGCTTCCTGCTCCTCGTCACGCTCCTGCCGACCGCGCTCGGCACCGCGGGCGCCGGGGCGGGGTGGGCACCGGAGCTGATGATCGCCGTCATCCAGCTGCCGCTCGTCGCGGCCGGCGTGCTCTACCTGGTCGCCGCGTACGGGGCGACCCACCGGGTCGCGCGGGTGCCGAGGGCTCCGCGGTGGCAGGGCCGCGCGCCGCGTGACCGTTTCGCCGCGCGCGGGAGCATGACGGGTCGCCGCGCGGGAGCATGACGGGTCGCCGCGCGCGGGGAGTCCCGGCGCGCGGCGACCCGGAACCGTCACGCCACGCGCGTGGGCGGCACCTGCGTCTTGCTCGGGTCGCGCTCGGCGAGGTGGCCGACGGCGTCGTCGATCGCGGCCATGACGTACTCGTCGAGGACGACGCCGGACGCCTTGACGTTGTCCCGCACCTGGTCGGGGCGGGACGCACCGATGATCGCCGACGCGACGTTCTCGTTCTGGAGCACCCAGGCGATGGCGAGCTGCGCCATCGTGAGGCCGAGGTCGTCGGCGATCGGCTTGAGCCGCTGGACGCCGGTGAGGACCTCGTCGTTCATGAACCGCTTGATCATGTCGGCGCCGCCCTTCTCGTCGGCGGCGCGGCTGCCGGCGGGCGCGGCCTGACCCGGCTGGTACTTGCCGGTGAGCACGCCCTGCGCGACCGGCGACCAGACGATCTGGGAGACCCCGAGCTCCTGGGACGTGGGCACGACCTCCGCCTCGATGATGCGCCAGAGCATCGAGTACTGCGGCTGGCTCGAGATGAGCTGGATGCCGAGGTCCTTGGCGAGGGCGTGCCCGGCGCGGATCTGGTCGGCCGTCCACTCGCTCACGCCGATGTAGAGGGCCTTGCCCTGGCGGACGATGTCGGCGAACGCCTGCATCGTCTCCTCCAGCGGCGTCTCCACGTCGTACCGGTGCGCCTGGTAGAGGTCGACGTAGTCCGTGCCCAGGCGGCGCAGCGAGCCGTTGATCGACTCCATGACGTGCTTGCGCGACAGACCCGTGTCGTTGTGGCCCTTGGGCCCGGTCGGCCAGTAGACCTTGGTGAAGATCTCCAGCGACTCGCGACGCTCGCCGCGCAGCGCGTCGCCCAGCACCTCCTCGGCCACCGTGTTCGCGTAGACGTCGGCGGTGTCGAACGTGCTGATGCCGGCGTCCAGCGCCGCACGGACGCACTCGACGGCCGTCTCGTTCTCCACCTGGGAGCCGTGGGTCAGCCAGTTGCCGTAGGTGATCTCGGAGATCTTCAGTCCGCTGTTGCCGAGGTACCGGTGCTGCATGGATGTCGCTCCTGGGTCGTCGTGCGGGGCGTCGGACGGGTCGTCCGACGGGAGTCGTCGTGCTGGAGGTGGTCCGACCGACGCGGTGCGCCGGACCTGGTCGGGCCGAGGCCGGCCCGACGGGTCAGGTCGTCCTCAGGGGGTCGTGCGGAGGGGGCGCCCCTCGCATACTCGACCACGTCCCGCCGACACGCCTCCCGGTCCTCGCGATGCTCTTGCTGCTCCCGGCGCTCCGGGCGGTCACCAGCCGTTGGCGCCGGGCACCTCGCACGCGTCACCGACGCAGCCCGGCGCCGCGCCGCCGACCATGGTGAGCCGGGCCGGTACGGCGCCGTCGGACGCCACCGCGCGCGCGGCGTCGTCGTCCGGGGCCCGCACCGCGGCCACCCGCTCCGGGGTCGGATCGATGCCGACCGCGTGCGCCGTCACTCCGGCGACCCGGTCGTCACGGTCAGCCGCTCCGTCGCGACCTGGGTCAGCGCCTGGGCGAACACCTCCGCGCCCTGCGCCCCGGAGACCCCGTACCGGCCGTCGACGACGAAGAACGGCACCCCGGAGATGCCGTAGGCCCGCGCCTGCGCGAAGTCCTGCTCGACGGCGCCCGCGTACCGGCGGTCGGCCAGGGCGGCGCGGACCTCCGCCTCGTCCAGGCCGACCTCCACGGCGAGCGCGACGAGGTCGTCGGGGCGGCCGATGTGCCGGCCCTGCTCGAAGTACGCGCGGAAGAGGCGCTCGACCATCGCGTCCTGCTTGCCGTGGGCGGCGGCGAGGTGGATGAGCTCGTGCGCGGTGAGCGTCGTCGTGTGCTGGGCGGCCGCGAAGTCGTAGGTGAGCCCCTCCTGCGCCGCGATCTGCGTGACCTGGTCGAGCATCTGGCTCACCTGACCGGCGGGCAGGCCCTTGTGCCGGGCGAGGAAGTCGGCGACCGAGCCGTCGAAGTCCTGCGGCGTGTCCGGCGCAAGGAGGAAGGAGTGGTACGTCACCTCCACGTCGAGGGTGCCGCCCTGCTCGCGGTAGAGCTCGACACCGCGCTCGAAGCGCCGCTTGCCGATGAAGCACCAGGGACAGACGACGTCCGACCAGACGTCCACGATGATCGCCGCACTCATGTGGGGTACGAACCGGGACGACGCGCGCCGCATTCCGCGGTCCCGGACCGGGACCGGCACGCGAGACGCGGGGGCGTCGCCCCCGATGTGCGCGGAGCGGCCCGTGTCGGCCCCGGGTGCTTGGCTGACGCCATGACCACCAGCCCGCGGCCGACGACGGCGTCCGAGGTCGCCCTGCTGAGGCTGGTCGCCCAGGGCCTCGCCGGCCCGCGCGAGGCGACGGCCCGGGACGTCGTCGGTCGCCTCGCCGCGGTGCAGGCCCAGGACCTGCGGGGCGCCCTGCGCTCGGTCGCGCTGCGGACGGTCGGCCGGTCGGGAGTGGCGGGAGCGCCGGGCACGGCGGCGTCGCACGGGACGACGGCCGACGTCGTGCGGGCGCTCGACGCAGGCGAGGTCGTCCGGACGTGGCCGATGCGGGGCACTCTGCACCTGGTCCTGGCCGAGGACCTGCCCTGGATGGTCGAGCTCATGACGCGGCGCCCGCGGGCGGCAGCGGCCACGCGCCGGCGGGAGCTGGGCCTCACCGACGCCCACGTGGAGACTGCGCGCGCGGTGCTCGAGGACGCGCTGCGGTCGGGGTCGGGCCTCACGCGGGCCGAGGTGCTCGGCCTCTGGCAGGACGCCGGGCTGCGGACCGAGGTCGGGCGCGGCTACCACCTGCTGGCGCACCTGGCGCAGCAGGGCGTGATCTGCCAGGGACCGGTCCGTTCCGGCGAGCAGCTGTTCGTCCTCGTCCCGCGGTGGGTGCGGCGTGGCCGTCGGCTCGGTCACGACCTGGACGAGGAGGAGGCACTGACGGAGGTCGCGCTGCGGTACGTCCGGGGGCACGGACCGGCGAGCGTCCAGGACCTCGCGCGGTGGACGGGCCTGCCGCTGGGCGCGGTCCGGCGCGGGCTGGCGGCTGCGGGCCGGCTCGTGCACCTCGAGCTCGACGGTCGCACGCTGCTCGCGGCGCCGGAGCTCCTCGACGCCTCGCCGGAGGACCGGGCGGAGGCCCGCAGGACGATGCTTCTGCCGGGGTTCGACGAGGTCGTGCTGGGGTACGCGGACCGGAGCGTGACGCTGAGCCGTGCGGACGAGCAGCGGGTGGTACCCGGTCGGAACGGGGTGTTCCGGCCGACGGTGGTGCACGACGGTCGCGTCGTCGGGATGTGGCGCGTCGTCGGGTCGGGCGAGCGACGGCGGCTCGAGACGGACGAGCTCGTGCCGTGGTCCGGTGATCTCGCGCGAGAGGTCGCGGCGCTGGGCGAGGAGGTGATCGCGGACGCGTCGCCGGCGGGCGAGCCCGTCGGTACGGTGCCTCCGTGAGCGAGGTGACCGGTCCGTCGGGCGGGACGACTGCGGGGACCGCCGAGGCCACGGGGATTGCGGGTGCTGCCGGACCTGCCGGGGTGCCCACCCAGCGCGTGGCGGCGTACGGCATCGCTCGCCGGGAGGGTGCCGTCCTGCTCGTCCGCAGCTCGGACCACTCGGACTTCCCGGGGTCCTGGTCGCTGCCCGGCGGGGGTGTCGACCACGGCGAGCACCCGCTGGACACGGTCGTGCGGGAGTTCCACGAGGAGACCGGGCTCGTCGTGCGCCTCTCCGGTTCGCCCGTGCTGCTCTCCGACGTGCTCGAGGTGCGGGACGGTGGGGTCCAGCAGCACTCGGTGCGGGTCGTGGTCGAGGTGGAGGTCGTGGGTGGGGAGCTGACGGCCGAGCAGGACGGCACGACCGACGTCGCGCGGTGGGTCCCGGCGGGAGAGGCACCGGACCTGGTGCTCATGGGGTTCACGCGCGAGGCGCTGGGTCTGCCGCCCGGGCGGACGGTCGGGTAGGTCGTGGGCAGGTGGGTCGTGCAGTGGAGGGCAACGCTTGGGTGGCCGACGACGCACGTCGCCACGCCGGACCATCGCAGGCCGGACCATCGCAGGACGACACGTCGGAGGGAGCACGATGGGCACGCCGGACGTCAGGCCCGTGGGGGACCTACCGGATGAGCTGGGTAGGACGGCGCCCCGCGCCCTCCAGGAGGCCGGCATCGACTCGCTGGAGAAGGTCAGCCGCCACACGGAGAAGGAGCTCCTCGCGCTGCACGGGGTGGGCCCGAAGGCGATCCGGATCCTGGCGGCGGCGTTGACGCGGAAGGGTCTGCGGTTCCGGCCGCCCGAGTGAGCCGCACGGCCGTAGCCCGGCTCGTCGTGTCGGTGCCGGCTCGTCGTGTCGGTGCCCGGGCCTAGTGTCGTACACATGTTCGAACGAGGGTGCGGGGGTCGTCGCGGTCGACCGGACCGGCGACGACGACCTCACGGTCGCGCGCGCGTTCGCCCGGTCCAAGGTCGCCGCCGCGACCATGGCCCAGGACCTCGCGGTGACCTGGGCGCTGACCCACCCCGAGGCCGCGCGCCTGGCCTCGGCCCGCCCCGGACCGGCCCTGGCCTGGCGCCTGGCCGACCTCGCGATCGCCGACGCACCCCGCGAAGACCTCCTCGAAGCGGTCGGCGCGTGGGAGCGCCTGGCTGCGTGGGTGACGTCCCAGCAGGCCCGGGTCATCCAGGAGCTCCAGGCCCGCGCCACCGGGTCCACCTGGGCCCAGAAGTCCGTGCGGGAGGACCTCGCCGCGACCCTCGCGATCTCCGGGCGCGCCGCGAGCATCCTGACCGACCGCGCCCGCGGGCTGTCCGCAGCCCCGGAGGTCCACGACGCCCTGGACACCGGCACCCTGTCGGTCCGCAAGGCCGACGTGCTCCTGGCCCAGACCGGCACCCTCACCCCCGACCAGGCACGACAGGTCCACGACGAGGTCATCGCCGAGGCCCCGCTGCTGACCGCACCCCAGGTCCGCGACACCGCCCGGGACGCCGTCCTGCGCCTGGACCCCGACGCCGCCCAGATCCGCCACGACCAGGCCCGCGCCCACCGGTCCGTGACGATGGAACCGGCCCCGGACTGCATGGCCATCCTCCGCGCCTACCTACCCGCCGAGGACGCCCTGCGCGTGATGCGCGGCCTGGACGCCACCGCCGCCCCCGAGGACCCCCGCAGCACCGACGCGCGCCGCGCCGACGCCCTGGTCGACGTCCTCGGCACCGTCCTGGACACGGGCCACCTGCCTGGCGGTCTCCATGAATCGCCCCGGCTTCAGTGGAGGGCGGGTTCTCCCGGCAGCGGGTGCTGCTGGGAGTTGATCTGACGGTAGTACTCGCGCTCGGCCTCGACCGGGGTGCGGTAGCCGATCGCCGAGTGCAGGCGGTTCTCGTTGAACCAGTGCACCCAGGACAGGGTCGCGAGCTCGAGCTCATCGACGGTCCGGAACGGGCCGTCCACGCGCACGCACTCGGTCTTGTAGAGCCCGACGGACTCAGCCAGGGCGTTGATGCGGGTCTGCTGCACGAGTAGGTGACACCTGATCTGGCTTGCCTGACGGCGGCCGGGGAGGATGTCGTTGTGCCCAAGCCCTACCCTCGTGAGTTCCGTGACGACGTGGTCCGGGTGGCCCGCAACCGTGAGTCCGGCGTCAGCGTGGAGCAGGTCGCCAAGG
>NZ_CAMPHH010000177.1 GCF_946885855.1 uncultured Actinotalea sp.
CCAGAGCTCGACCGGCGGGGCCGTCACGGTCGCGAGGACCGCCGGGTCCGCCGCGAGCGCCGTGCGCCGCTGGGCATCGCCACGGGCGTCGACGGCCGTCTCCCCGACGACGAGGGCGAGCACCGCGACGACGGCCGCGGCCACCCGGCGCGCGCCACCCGAGCCCAGGCGACGGCGCAGGCGGCGCCACCGGTGCGAGGCCTCGTCGTCGGACGCCGCCCGCGCGGCCGGCGGCTCGGCGAAGGCGCGGGGGTCCCCCGGGGACGTCGCGCGCAGGGCGATCGCCGCGAGGGCGATCGCGCGCAGCAGCGCGAGGTACTCGTCCTCCTCGCGCTCCTCCTCCAGGACGACGACGTCGAGGATCTCGTCGTCCGGAACGGTGCGCGGCCCCCGTCGGCCCATGTCCTGAGGCTACCCACGGGTGCCGCGGCGCGCCGGGCCTCCGGTCACGGGGGTAGCGGGCGCCGCGCGTCGTGGGGCGCGGCGAAGGCGGTCCGGACGCCCCGGGAGAAGAGGACGGAGTCCGGCGGGCGGCCGGTGAGCCCCGGCAGGCCGCAGGCGGCGACGAGCGTCTCGTCCAGGTGCAGCAGCTCCGCGCGTTGCAGCGGCCAGGGCGCGTGCGTGTTCGGGACGTAGAGGGTGCGGCCCAGGTGGTGCGTGTGCAGGCCCCACCGGGCGGTGAGGAAGTGCTCGAGCGGACCCGGCTCCGGGAGCGGGTGGCCCGGCCGGACGGCGATGGCCGTCCGGGCGCTTCGCGGCGCGGGCCAGTGCCGCCGCGAGGTGTACGTCAGGACGCCGTCGTCCTCCCGGACGCTCATCCGCGCCCACGTGTACGGCAGGGCGAACGCCGCGCGTGCGCCCAGGGTGACGGCGAGCCGCGACGCCTCCAGCGTGAGGAAGACGATCCCCCTGCGGCCCTGGTCGTCCACCGAGTACACCCGGACGTTGGTCTCGGCGAAGGTCCCGAGGTAGGGCACCGCCGGTCCCCGGCCGAGTCCCGCGCCCACCATCCGGAACGGGATGAGGCCGACCCACGTGCTGCCGTCGTGGAGGTCGGGGCGGGTGCCGGGCGGCAGGAGCGGGGCGACGACGTCGGCCTCGACGCGCCAGTGCACGAACGCCAGGTCACGCCACTGCTGGCGCATGATCCGGACCCCGCGCAGGTGCGGGGGCGTGGGGGCCACGGGCTGGACCGTCACGGTCCTACTCTGCACCCGGGTCGCCCGTCGTCGTGGTCGGTCGCGGGCGGTCTCTCAGGCGGCCGCGACCACCAGGGAGGCCGCGATCACGAGCATGACGACGGCGATCACACCGTCGAGCACCCGCCACGCACCGGGGCGCGCGAAGACCGGGCGCAGCAGTGCGGCGCCGTAGCCGAGGGCCGTGAACCACACGACGCTGCCGACCGCCGCGCCGGCCGCGAACCACCACTCGCGTCCCGGGTGGCTCTGCGCGATCGAGCCGAGGAGGACGACGGTGTCCAGGTAGACGTGCGGGTTGAGCCAGGTCAGGGCGAGGGCGGTCGCCACGGTCGCCGCGAGGCCGGCGGGCGCCGCGCCGCCGTCGGGCGCGAGCGCCTGGCGCCGCAGGGCGCGGCGCGCGGCGAGCACCGCGTAGCCGGTGAGGAACGCCGCCCCGGCGTACCGGACGACGTCGAGCAGCACCGGGCGGCCCTCGACGACGGCGCCCGCACCCGCGACCCCGGCCGCGATGAGCACGGCGTCCGAGGTGGCGCAGACGAGCACGACGGCGCCCACGTGCCGGCGCGTGAGGCCCTGCCGCAGGACGAAGGCGTTCTGCGCGCCGATCGCGACGATGAGCGACAGGCCCAGGCTGAGGCCGGAGAGCGCGGCGAGGAGGTCGGGGAGCACACGGTGACGCTAGGGCTCCAGTCATCGTGAAGACCAGTTCACGATTCTTGAGCGGCATTAGCCTGACTGCATGGACCTGGACCCCGCCCAGCTCCGGGCGTTGAGCGCGACGGTGAACGAGGGCACGCTCGAGGCGGCTGCGAGGGTGCTGCACGTGACGCCGTCGGCCGTGAGCCAGCGGCTGCGGGCGCTGGAGGTCGCGATCGGCAGGGTGCTGCTGGTCCGCAGCCGGCCTGTCCGCCCGACGCCGTCCGGCGAGGTCCTCCTGCGGCTCGCGCGGCAGGTGGACCTGCTCACCGCCGACGCGCTGACGGAGCTCGGGGCGGGGGAGGGCGCCGTCCCCACGCTCCCGATCGCGGTGAACGCCGACTCCCTGGCGACGTGGGTGCTCCCGGCCCTCGCCCCGCTCGCGGGGGACATCGCCCTCGACCTGCACCGCGAGGACGAGGAGCACACGGCGGCCCTCGTGCGCGCGGGCGCCGTCGTCGCCGCCGTGACGACCCAGCCGGACGCGGTCCCGGGCTGCTCGGTGACGAGGCTCGGCGTCATGCGCTACCGGCCGCGGGCCGCGCCGGTGTTCGTGCGGCGGTGGTTCCCCGGCGGCGTCACCGCGGCGGCGCTCGCCCGGGCGCCCGTCGTCGTCTTCGACCGCAAGGACGGCCTCCAGCACGCCTACCTGCGTGACCGCGTCCCGCGCGACGCCACCCCGCCGACGCACCACGTGCCGTCGTCGGCGGACTTCCTCGCCGCGGTCCGCAGCGGGATGGGCTGGGGGATGCTGCCGGACCTGCAGCTCGACGCCGATGACGGCCTGGTCGAGCTCGACCCGGCGGGTGCGGTCGACGTCGTCCTGCACTGGCAGCAGTGGAAGCTGCGGTCGGTGCCGCTGGACCGCGTCGCCGCGGCGGTCACGGCCGCGGCGCGCCGCCACCTGCGCCAGTGACGGCGGGCCTCACGTCCCCGACCGGAAGGTGGGCAGCGACACGAAAGCCGCCACCCCGAGCGGGGCGGCGGCCTTCGATCGAGGTGCTCAGTCGCACCAGGGGAACAGCTCGGGGTTGCTGGTGTGCAGCGAGACCACCTGGCCGAGCGAGAGGTTGCTGCCCGCGGGCAGGTCGGCGCGGATCGCGTCGACGGTCGAGTAGTCGATCTGCTTCTTGGCGGCGGCGTTGAACAGGCCGTTCTCCTTGAGGAAGGCGATGCCCGCCTGGGCGCAGGCGGCACCGGCGTTCTTCGGGGCAGCGGTGGCGGGCGCGGCCGCGAGGCCGACGGTGAGCGCCGCGGCAGCGGTGGCGATGGCGATCTTCTTCAACATCGAAGCCTCCTGGAGGGATCCCTGGGCCCGGCTCGTTCCGGTTCCTGCCCCCACTACGCCGTTCGGGTCGTGGTCGGATGCACGGAGCGTCGACGTCCTCGGAGGGAGGACGCGGGCGGCAGAGTGACCCAGCACGCGGGGGCGCCGGGAGCGGCGGGTGGCCTCGGGCCCAGCAGTATGCCGACACTGGTGTCGGTATACTGCCGTGCAGTCCCTGCCGTCCCCCTGTGAGGTCCTCGGTGTTCGTCGCCTGGCGCGATCTGCGGCACGCCCGCGGTCGCTTCGCTCTCATCACGTCCGTCGTCCTGCTGATCACCCTGCTGGTGGGCTTCCTCGGCGGGCTGACCCAGGGCCTCGCGAACGCGAATATCTCCGCGATCCTCCCGCTCCGCGCCGACCAGGTCGTGCTCGCGGAGCCCGAGGAGGGCGAGACCCTCAGCTTCACCGACTCGCGCCTCACCGAGGACTCCGCCCGGCCGTGGCTCGAGGCGAGCGGGGTCGACGTCGCCGAGCCGCTCGGGATCTTCACCAGCCGGGTGACGGCAGGGAACGGGCGCGAGCAGACGGCGTCGCTGTTCGGGGTGGCGTCGTCGTTCACCGCGGTCTCGCCGCGGCAGGAGGTGCCGAGCGAGCCGGGCACCGTGGTGCTCGCGGAACGGTCCCAGGAAGCGCTCGGGGTCGAGGTCGGTGACGAGATCTCGGTCGTCGGCACGTCCTTCACCGTGGCGGGGGTCTCCCAGGACGCGGAGTACAGCCACACCGGTGTCATCTGGATGGGCATCGAGGACTGGCGCGACGTCGTCAGCGCCCAGACGGCGGCGCCGGCGCCGTTCGCGACCGCCCTCGTCGTCCAGGGCTCACCCGACGCCGCCGCCCTCGACGCCGAGGCGGGAACGGTCTCCAGCTCGTTGCTCGTGTCCCTCATGGCCATCGAGGTCTTCAAGAGCGAGATCGGGTCCCTCGCGCTCATGCTCGGCCTGCTCCTGGCGATCTCGGCGCTGGTCATCGGCGCGTTCTTCACCGTCTGGACCATCCAGCGCTCGAAGGACGTCGCCGGTCTCAAGGCGCTGGGTGCCTCCACCGGGTCGCTCGTGCGCGACACCCTGGGCCAGGCCCTCGTGGTGCTGGGCGTCGGGGTCGGGCTCGGCATCGCCCTGACGGTGGCCGCCGGCGCCGCCCTGCCCGCCGCCGTGCCGTTCGTCATCAGCCCCCTGACGACCGTCGTGCCGGCCGTCGCGATGGTCCTCACCGGCCTGGTCGGCGCCTCGTTCGCCATCCGCAGCGTGGTCCGGACCGATCCGCTCACCGCCCTCAACGCCCACAACGCCTAAGGGAGCCCGGGATGCTCGACCTCCGCGACATCACCCTCACCTACCCCGACGGTGACGGGACGCTCACCGCGGTCGACCGCGCGTCGGTGCACGTGCCGGACGGGAGCATCGCGGCTGTCACCGGACCGAGCGGGTCGGGGAAGTCCAGCCTGCTTGCCGTCGCCTCGACGCTGATCCGCCCGGACAGCGGTGCCGTCCTCATCGACGACGTCGACGCCACGAGCCTCTCGGCCAAGGAGACCGCCGCCCTGCGCCGGGAGAAGATCGGCATCGTCTTCCAGCAGCCGAACCTGCTGGCCTCGCTCACCGCGCTCGAGCAGCTCGAGCTCATGGTCCACCTTGACTCCCGCCCGCGGGCCGCGGTGCGGTCCGCCGCCACCGCCAAGGCGCGGTACCTGCTGGACGCCGTCGGTCTCGGCACCAAGACGCACAAGCGTCCCGGCGAGCTCTCCGGCGGTGAGCGGCAACGGGTCAACATCGCGCGTGCGTTCATGCACGACCCGTCGGTGCTCGTCGTCGACGAGCCGACGAGCGCGCTCGACCAGGCGCGCGGCGGGCAGATCATCGAGCTCCTCATCGACCTGACGCGGACGCACGACGTCGCGACCCTGCTCGTCACCCACGACGAGTCCCACCTGCCGGCGATGGACGCGGTCCACACCATGCTCGACGGCGTGCTGACCACGCTCCGCGGCGCTGAGACCGCGACGGCGCTCGCCGGCCGGGCGCACCTCTAGCGGGGTGCCCGTTCCTCGGACGGTCGCACCGCCGTGTGCAGGAGGTCGAGCGTCGCGCGCGTGACCGTCTCGAGCTCGGCGCCGGACTCCACCGCGGCCATCGCGGCCTCGATCACGCCGCCCAGGAGGCGGCCCCGGATCGACGCGTCCGGGACGCCGAGGTCGTCGAGGGCAGCGAGGAACGGCGCGACCTGCTCGCGGTGCAGCTCGTCGAGGCGGTCGACGCACTCCGGCGGCAGGGTCGCTGCTCGTAGTGCCGCGGCCGGGCGGTGCGCGCCTTCGGCGGCCTGCCGCAGGGTCTCGCGCACGTACGCCGTCATGATCTCGACGGGGTCGTCGAGGTCCGCGAGGGCCGAGGCCAGGAGCGCGAGTGAGCGGGGGAAGGCGTCCTCGATGACGGCGGCGATGATCGCCGCTCCCGAGCCGAAGTACTGGTAGACGCTCGACCGGGCGAGGCCGGCCGCGGCGCCGACCGCGGCGGGGGTGACGGCCGCGGCACCCTGGCTGACGAGCAGCTCCGTGGCGGCGTGGAGGATGGCCTCGCGCTGGTTGCGGCGGTGCTCGGCGAGTGTCGGAGCGGCGATCCGCGGCACGACCGGCACCTCCCCTCGGCGACGGGCCGATCATAGGCCCGGGTCGGCGGCGAGCCCCGGAACCCGGCAGCACGAAGGCCGCCGCCCCGCAGGGCGGCGGCCTTCGACCCGCACCCACCGGTGCGGGACAGGGGGGGGTGGAGGTGGCGGGAATCGAACCTGTCGGGAGCTGTTGCGACACAGAATTGCAACGCGCTGACGTGCAAGAACGCTGGCGGCGTCAGCCCTCCGGAGGGCCTCCGTGGGGTCGCTTTGTTGACGGCGTCAACGCCGCGTCACGATCTTGGAATAGTGATCAGCTCCCGCCACCCGTCCTACGACCGCTGGCGACAGCCGGCGGCCGTCGCTTGGCCGGCGAGATGTCGCCCTCAGGTGAGTTCCGCGTAGCGCCCGCGCCATGACCGGACGTCGGCTGGGCGCCCGTCCGGCGGAATGCCCGAGCGCTTGTGGGCGATCATCGAAGTGTGAGCCGCACCGGTGACCCCAAGGCCGACGGGTCTGCTGCACGAGTCGGTGACAGTCGGTCTCAGGCGGCGAGTGCGACCTGAGTGGTCATGATGGTTTCCGTATTCGATGGGGGTCAGGCGGCCGAGGCGGTCTTGGCGTCGGCGGCGGTGGTAGGTCCGTTCGATCCAGGTGACGATCGCGCTGCGCAGGTCCTCGCGGGTGGCCCAGCGGCGGCGGTTCAGGACGTTCTTCTGCAGCAGCGAGAAGAAGCTTTCCATGGCGGCGTTGATGCTCCTATAGCCGTCAAGCGGCGTGTGCGAGGTCGCTGGCGGTGGTGCGTAGGGGTCGCATGGCCGCCCAGAGCTCGCGGGCAAGGTGGCGCTTGAGGCAGCGGATGATCTCGGACTTGGTCTTGCCCTCGGTGATGCGTCGGGCGACGTAGGCCCGGGTCGGTTCGTGGTGCTGCATGCGCACGATCACGACTCGGTAGAGCGCTGCGTTGGCCTGTCGGTGCCCGCCGCGGTTGAGCCGATGACGGGTGGTCAACCCTGAGGATGCCGGGATGGGAGCAACCCCGCAGAGCCTGGCGAACGCCGGCTCGGAACGGATCCGGTCGGGGTTGTCCCCGGCGACGATGAGCATCTCCGCCGCGGTGTCCGGACCGACCGCGAACGCCGCGGCGAGGTCGGGAGCGGCCTGCTGAGTCAGCTCGGCAAGGATCTTCTCGTGGGCGGTGATCTCCTCGTTCAGGGCCTGCCAGCGGCGGGCGATCGCGCGCATGGTGTGCTTGGCCGAGGCGGTGATCGTGGTGATCGGGCCCGGGCGCAGGGCCGCGCAGCGGTGGATCAGGGCCATCTTGGACAACGGTTGGAGCTCTTCGCGCAGCTCGGGCGGGGCGGTGACGATGACCTGCTTGAGGCTGATCATCGCCGAGGTCCGCGCCTTGACCGCGATGTCCTTG
>NZ_CAMPHH010000178.1 GCF_946885855.1 uncultured Actinotalea sp.
CCCACCGGGCGCCACCGGCGCACCTGACCTCGCCGCCCTGGGAGACGAGGCAGCAGCGCCACACCGCGCAGCACCTGAGCCCTTCCCAGGGGTCGAAAGCCCCGTCCTCCACGAGGACGGGGCTTTCGCACGTGCGCGCCATGGCCCATTCGCGCGGCGCGTGCCCCGTCCGCGCGGCGGATGCCCCCGCCGCGGGGCGGATGCCCGGTGCGCGTGCGCTCGCTCGCGTCCTCACGGCGGTGGTCGGGAGGGCGCGGCGTCGTGGGACACGGGTCGGCCGTGGCGGTCGTGGAAGGTCCAGTGGGGGTGGAGGGTCGCGGCGGGGTGAGTGTCGTGGTGATGGAGCCCGGCCTCGGCCGCGCTCTCGGTGCCGGTCCTCGTCTCGGGTCCGGTTCTGGTGCCGGCGGCGGTGATGGTGGTGCCGGTGGTGTGGACGTGTTCGTGGTGGTGCCAGCAGAGCAGGACGGAGTTGGTCAGGGACGTGGGTCCGCCGTCGGCCCAGTGGTGGGGGTGGTGGATCTCGCAGCGTTCGGGTGGGGTGTGGCAGCCGGGGTAGGCGCAGTGGCGGTCGCGGGTGATGACGGCGCGGCGTAGCTGTCCGGTGACGGTGCGGGCGGTGCGGCCTACGTCCAGGAGGATCGAGCCGGGTCCGAGGAGGATGCGGGTGGTCTGGGAGTCGCAGGCCAGGCGGCGCAGGAGGGTCAGGGGCAGAGGTGTGCCGTCGTCGTAGGTCGCAGGTCCGGGTAGGGCTTGCGGGGCTGCGGGGTTGCCCGGGGTCGTTGCTGCCTTGGCTGTCGTTGCTGCGTCGGCCGTCGTTCCTGCGCCGGCGGTCCCTGAGCTGGCGTTTCCTGCGCGGGTTGTCGCCCGTCGGTCTCCTGCAGTCGCGGGACGGGCCGGGTCGGTGGTGCCGTTGGCGTCTGCGGCGCGCAGCCGGGTGGCCCAGGTCGGGGCGAGGGTCTCCGCGTCGACGTGGATGTTCAGGTGGGGGCGCACGCCGGTGCCGCTGCCGGTGGTGAGGTCGTGGTCCAGGGTGGTGCGGGCCAGGGCGTGCAGGGCTCCGGCGCGGCGTTGGGCGGTGGTGCGGGTGTCCTGGGGTGTGTGGGGTGGGGTGAGGGCGGTCAGGGCGGTGCTCAGGGTGGTGCCGTGCTCGTGGGTGAGGTATCCGGCCAGGTGGTATCCGCCGAGGGTGGGGGACAGCTGCAGGAACTCCCGGTCCAGGGCGGCGCGGTAGCCGCGTTCGTCGGTGTCGGGGTCGGCGGCGGCGGCCCAGCGGCGGGTCAGGGACCGGAACGGGTCCACCGGCAGGGTCCGGGCGTGGTGGAGCAGGAAGTCCTCGTTGGTCGGTGAGTCGGGGTCGGTCAGGGCCTCGCGGCGGGTGGGGGAGGTCGCGGCGACGGTGGCCAGGACCCGGGCGTGCTCCAGCCCGAGGGTCCCGTCCCGGACCGCGGTCGCGGTGCCGGGCAGCTCCTCGCGCAGTGCGCGGGCCAGGCGCAGCTCCCGCCGCGCCGCGGCCAACGAGACCCGGGTGCGCTGAGCGACCCACCCGGCCGCGGTCCGATGGCCCTCCAGCGCCCACAGCCCGCCGGACTCGACGACCGGCAGCGCGCGCAGCCCGATCGCGTGCAGCTGGTCGCCGAGGGCCTGGACCTGGGAGTAGACCTCCGCGGCGGCGGTGTCGTCCAGGTCCTCGATGTCGAGCTCCCCGAAGGCCTGGACGGCGGTGCGCAGGGACTGAAGGGCCTGCTGCACCGAACCGACCGCCGTGCCGACTGTCGTCCTCATGCCACTCACCCCCGAGCCGGTCAACGGGGTGCCGTGGCGGCCTGCCCCCTGGATTCGAACAAGCGTACGAAGAGCCTCTGGCGTGCGCGCACACGGTCCGCCGAGCCTGTGGAGGATGCCGCCGCTCGTCGCGGCTGCGCACCGCCGCCCGTCGCGGCTGCGGACGGTGCACGGACGCCTCGCTGCTCCGACCTGGCACCGACGGTAGGCTGAGGCGTCGTGCTCGAATCCCCTCCGGTCCCCGCTCGCGCGGACGCGGCCCCCGCCACGTCGTCGGCATCGCTGTCGACGCCTGCGGCGACCCCCGTAGCGACTCCTGCGGGCGCCCCCCGCCGCAGCATCGCGGTCATCTCCCATCCGGATGCCGGCAAGTCGACCCTCACCGAGGCGCTCGCCCTCCACGCCCGCGCGATCACCGAGGCCGGGGCCGTGCACGGCAAGGGCAACCGCGCCGGCGTCGTCTCCGACTGGCTCGAGATGGAGCAGAAGCGCGGCATCTCCATCACCTCCGCGGCGCTGCAGTTCGAGGTGAACGGCGTCGTCGTCAACCTCCTCGACACCCCCGGCCACGCCGACTTCTCCGAGGACACCTACCGCGTCCTCACAGCCGTCGACGCCGCGGTCATGCTCCTCGACGCCGCCAAGGGCCTCGAGCCCCAGACGCTCAAGCTCTTCGCCGTGTGCCGCCGCCGTGGCATCCCGGTCATCACGTTCGTCAACAAGTGGGACCGACCCGGTCGCGAGGCCCTCGAGCTCGTGGACGAGCTGGAGAACCGCATCCAGCTCCGCGCCACGCCGATCACCTGGCCCGTCGGTGAGGCGGGCGACCTCCAGGGACTGATCGACACCCGCCACCCCGACGACGTCCTGGCCTACCGCCGCGCGCCCGGCGGCGCGACCCTCGCGGAGGAGGAGCCGCTGACGGTCGACCAGGCCCGCGAGCGGTGGCCCGACCGGACCGACGACGCCCTCGACTCCGTGGGCCTCCTGCCCGAGCACGACCAGGAGACGTTCCTCGCCGGGGAGACGTCCCCGCTGCTGTTCGGCGCGGCGCTCACCAACATCGGCGTCCGCCAGCTCCTCGAGGTGGTCACGACCATCGCCCCGCCGCCCGGCCCGCGCGAGGACGTCCGCAGCACCCCGCGGCCGCTGGAGGCGCCGTTCAGCGGCGTCGTCTTCAAGATGCAGGCCGGCATGGACCCGAACCACCGCGACCACGTCGCGTTCCTGCGGGTCAACTCCGGCGTCTTCCGTCGCGGCAGCGTCTACACGCACGCCCAGACCGGCCGGCCGTTCGCCACCAAGTACGCGGCCTCCGTCTTCGGCCGCGAGCGCGAGACGATCGAGGAGGCGTACCCGGGCGACGTCGTCGGTCTGGTCAACGCGACCTCCCTCAGCGTCGGCGACACCCTCTTCGACCCCGACGGTGCCGCGGTCGAGTTCCCGCCGCTGCCCGTCTTCGCGCCCGAGCACTTCCTCGCGGCCCGCGTCGCCGACCCGGGCCGCTCCAAGCAGTTCCGCAAGGGCGTCGCGCAGCTCGAGCAGGAGGGCGTCGTCCAGGTGCTCGTCTCGGAGGCGCGCGGCGACGGCCAGCCCATCCTGGCCGCCGTCGGCCCCCTGCAGTTCGAGGTCGCCGCGTTCCGCATGGAGCACGAGTTCCGCGCCCCGATCCGCACCGAACCCCTCGGCTACTCCGTCGCGCGCCTGGCCAGCGACCGGGACGCCGAGCTGCTCGCCGGCACCTCCGGCGTCGAGCTCGCGCACCGGTCCGACGGCGTCCGGCTCGCCCTCTTCCGGGACGTGTGGCGGCTGCGTGGCCTGCAGCGCGACCGTCCCGAGCTCGACCTCGCCCCCCTGCTCGCCGACGCGAGCGACTGACCCACGAACCCGTCCGCGCCGGCACGGCCCGCGCCGACAGCATCAGGAGCCCTTGTGCAGATCGCCTCGACCCAGCAGCTCTCCACCCCGCCGAAGCTCCGGCGCGGCGCGCTGCGCATCACCCCGCTCGGCGGCCTCGGCGAGATCGGCCGCAACATGACGGTCTTCGAGCACGAGGGCAAGCTGCTCGTCGTCGACTGCGGCGTGCTCTTCCCCGAGGACCACCAGCCCGGGGTGGACGTCATCCTCCCGGACTTCGCCTCGCTGCGGGACCGGCTGGACGACGTCGTCGGCATCGTCCTCACGCATGGCCACGAGGACCACATCGGCGGCGTGCCGTACCTGCTGCGCGAGCGCCGCGACATCCCGCTCATCGGCTCGCGGCTGACCCTCGCCTTCGTCGAGGCGAAGCTCAAGGAGCACCGGATCACGCCGACGACGGTCCACGTCGAGGCCGGCGACACGCACCGCGCGGGGCCGTTCGGCCTCGAGTTCGTCGCGGTCAACCACTCGATCCCGGACAGCCTCGCGGTCGCGATCCGCACCGCCGCGGGGCTCGTGCTGCATACCGGCGACTTCAAGATGGACCAGTTCCCGCTCGACGAGCGGATCACCGACCTGCGGCACTTCTCGCGGCTCGGTGAGGAGGGCGTCGACCTCTTCCTCACCGACTCGACGAACGCCGAGGTCCCCGGCTTCACCACGTCCGAGCAGGAGCTGTCGCCGGCGATCGACCGCGTCTTCGCGACGGCGCCGCGGCGCATCATCGTGTCGAGCTTCGCCAGCCACGTGCACCGCATCCAGCAGATCCTCGACGCCGCGCACGCCCACGGCCGCAAGGTCGGGTTCGTCGGCCGGTCGATGGTCCGCAACATGACGATCGCGCGCGACCTCGGTTACCTCACGGTGCCGCGGGGGCTCGTCGTCGACGCCAAGAAGCTCGAGTCCATGCCGGACGACAAGGTCACCCTCGTCTGCACCGGCTCCCAGGGCGAGCCGATGGCGGCGCTGGCCCGCATGGCCAACGGCGACCACCAGATCCGTCTCGCCGAGGGCGACACCGTGCTGCTCGCCAGCTCGCTCATCCCGGGCAACGAGACCGCGATCTACGGCCTCATCAACAAGCTCACGGATCGCGGCGCGCGGGTCGTCCACAAGGGCAACGCCAAGGTGCACGTCTCGGGTCACGCCAGCGCCGGCGAGCTCGTGTACTGCTACAACATCGTCCGGCCGCGCAACGTCATGCCCGTGCACGGCGAGTCCAAGCACCTGCGCGCCAACGCCGAGCTCGCGATCCGCACGGGTGTGCCGGCCGAGCGCGTCGTCATCGCGCGCGACGGCGCCGTCGTCGACCTCGTGGACGGCACCGCGAAGATCGTCGGGGCGGTCCAGGCCGACTACATCTACGTCGACGGCGAGACGGTCGGGCACGCCGACGAGCAGACCCTGGACGAGCGCCGCGCCCTGCGCGACAACGGCGTGCTGACCGTCGTCGCGATCGTCGACGTCGCCGCCGCGCGCCTCGCGGAGCCGCTGGAGTTCGTGGGGCGAGGCGTCGCCGTCAGCGCGGAGACGCTCCAGGGCGCGACCCGCGACGTCGAGCAGGCGCTCGCCAGGGCGCCGCGCGAGGCGCTCGAGGACGTGGACCGGCTCGACGACCTCGTCCGCAAGGCGGTCGACCGCTCGCTGCGGCGCAAGACGCGTCAGGGCCCCGTCGTCATCGCCGTGGTCATCGAGGCCTGACGCCGACGGCGCGGCCCCCGAGGGAAGCGGCGCCCGGCGCCGCAGCGCCAGCGGCGCTCAGTGCCCGGCGCTCAGTGCCCGGCGCCCAGCTGTCCAGCGAGGGCGTCGTGGCGCCGGGCGCTGTCCTCGTCGAGGTGGACGATCGTGACCGTCTTCCCCTTCGCGGCGTACTTGGTCGTGATCGCGTCGAGCGTCGCAACCGTCGATGCGTCCCAGATGTGGGCGTCGGACATGTCGATGACCACGTGCGCCGGGTCGCCCGCGTAGTCGAACTGGTACACGAGGTCGTTCGAGGACGCGAAGAAGAGCTCGCCCGTCACGGCGTAGACGGCGACGCCGTCGTCGTCGGTGTCGTCCAGGCGCGTCACCTCGGTGAGGTGGGCGACCCGGCGCGCGAAGGCGACCATCGCCACCAGCACCCCCGCCAGGACGCCGTAGGCCAGGTTGTGCGTCGCGACGGTCACGACGACGGTGGTCAGCATCACGACGGTCTCGCTGCGCGGCATGCTGCGCAGGGTTCGCAGGGAGTGCCAGTCGAACGTGGCGACGGACACCATGATCATGACCGCGACGAGCGCCGCCATCGGGATCACGGCCACGAGGTCGCCCGCGCCGACGACGAGCGCCAGCAGGAACGCACCGGCCAGGAACGTCGAGATGCGCGTCCGTGCGCCCGACGCCTCCACGTTGATCATCGTCTGGCCGATCATCGCGCAGCCGCCCATCCCGCCGAAGAAGCCGCTGAGGACGTTCGCCGCGCCCTGGCCCCAGCTCTCGCGGGTCTTGTCGGAGTGCGTGTCCGTGACGTCGTCGACGAGCTTGGCGGTCAGGAGCGACTCCAGCAGGCCGACGAAGGCCATGGTCAGCGCGTAGGGGGCGATGATCCGTAGGGTCTCCAGGTTCACCGGCACGTCCGGCACGAGCAGCTCCGGCAGCGACCGGGGGAGCTCGCCCTCGTCGCCCACGGTCGGCACCGCGATCGCCGCGACGACGGTCGTCACCGTGAGCAGCGCGATGGCGACGAGCGGAGCGGGCACGGCCGAGGTCAGTCGCGGCAGGTACACCATGATCGCCAGGCCGACGGCGACCAACGGGTACACCGCCGTGGGCACGCCCGTCAGGTGGGGGACCTGTGCGAGGAAGATGAGGATCGCCAGCGCGTTGACGAAGCCCACCATGACCGAGCGTGGGATGAACCGCATGAGCCGCGCGACCCCGCTGAGGCCGAGCACCACCTGCAGCACGCCGGCCAGGATCACCGTCGCCAGGAGGTAGTCGAGCCCGTGCTCACGGGCCACCGGTGCGACGACGAGGGCGATGGCGCCGGTCGCGGCGGAGATCATCGCGGGACGTCCGCCGAGAAACGCGATCGACACGGCCATGACGAAGGAGGAGAAGAGCCCGACACGCGGGTCGACACCCGCGATGATCGAGAAGGAGATCGCCTCCGGGATGAGGGCGAGCGCCACGACGAGGCCGGCGAGGACCTCCGTGCGGAGCCGTCGCGGGGAGCGCAGGGCGGCGAGGACGGAGTGGCTCTCGTCGGCCTCGGGGACGCGGGGGTGCGTCCCGCTGCGCCGGGTCGAGGCGACGTCCGCGAGGGCGTCGTCCGGCACGGTCGGGTCGGAGTTCGTCACGCAGGGGTCCGTTCGGTCGTGGGCGCGGCCCAGCGGATCACCCGCACAGGACGGGTGGGAGGTCGGCCAGGGGGCGCAC
>NZ_CAMPHH010000179.1 GCF_946885855.1 uncultured Actinotalea sp.
GTGCGACGGGGCGGGACGCGCCACGGGGCCCGACGCGCGACGAGGCCCGGCCGAGCGGCCGGGCCCCGTGCGAGGCGTCGTCGTCCGTGGCGGGCAGGGCCTCAGCCCCGGGCGCGGTCCTTCGGCGCGGCCTTGACCGCGATGACCGGGCAGCGCGCCTCGAGGAGGATGCGCTGGGAGTTGCTGCCGAGCAGGAGCTTGCCGACCGGCGTGCGGTGCCGCACGCCGATGACGATCCCCCGGACGTCGAGCTCCTCGGACAGCGCGAGGATCTCGTCCGCGGCGTCCCTGCCGCGCACCAGCTGGCGCACGGTGTACCGGACGCCCTCCGCGTCCAGGCGCTCGCGGACCGCCTCGAGCTCCACGTCCGTGGCGAAGGTCGACTCCGGCGGGTCCGACCTCGCGGAGACGTTGACGACGAGGAGCTCGTCGCCGTGGTTGTGGGCCTCCCTGACCGCGTGCTCCAGCGCCGCCTCGCCCTCGGGCGTGGGGGTGTAGCCGACGATGATCGTCACGAACCCTCATCTCCTCGCCCCGGGTCGCCGTCGACCCGGACGGCCCCATGGTCCCAGGTCAGGGGGACGGTCGCCAGGGACCAGCGGGCCCGCGGGACGGGGTCCCTGGCGCTGTGCCGCAGGCGCGCCGGGGGCCTCCGCGGACCACGGATCGTCACCCGCTCGACCCCTCCCCTTGCAGACTTGAGCGGAATAGACTCAACTCTGGCCCCGTTGCCCTGAGCAGTCCCGTCCCACGCCCGCGGAGGAAGCCACCCCCATGGACCAGAAGTTCACGACCAAGGCGAACGAGGCGCTCGCGGCGGCCATCCAGTCCGCCTCCGGCGCCGGCCACCCGCAGATCGAGCCCGTCCACCTGCTCGAGGCCCTCCTGGCCGAGCCGCGCGGCGTCGCGAGCGGTCTGCTGGACGCCGTCGGCGTCGACCGCGCGGCCCTGGCCCGCCGCGTGACCGCGCTGCGCACCGCGCTGCCGTCGGCCTCCGGCGGCTCGGTCGCCCAGCCGGGCACCTCGCGCGCGCTCGGCGCCGCCATCACGGCGGCCGGCACGGAGGCGCGGGCGCTGGGCGACGAGTACGTCTCGACCGAGCACCTGCTGCTGGGTCTGGCGGCCGGGACCTCGAGCGCCGCCGAGGCGCTCCGGTCGGCGGGCGCCACCCGGGACGCGCTCGCCGCGGCCCTGCCCGCGGTCCGCGGCAGCGCGAAGGTGACGAGCCCGGACCCGGAGGGCACCTACAAGGCGCTGGAGCAGTACGGCCGGGACCTCACGGCCGAGGCGCGCGAGGGCAGGCTCGACCCGGTCATCGGCCGCGACGCGGAGATCCGCCGCGTCGTCCAGGTGCTGTCCCGCCGCACCAAGAACAACCCCGTCCTCATCGGCGAGCCCGGCGTCGGCAAGACCGCCGTCGTCGAGGGCCTCGCCCAGCGCATCGTCGACGGCGACGTGCCGGAGTCCCTGCGCGGCAAGCGGCTCGTGGGCCTCGACCTCGCGGCGATGGTCGCCGGCGCGAAGTACCGGGGCGAGTTCGAGGAGCGGCTCAAGGCCGTCCTGGAGGAGATCAAGCAGTCCGAGGGCGAGGTCGTCACCTTCATCGACGAGCTGCACACGGTCGTCGGGGCAGGTGCGGCCGAGGGCTCCATGGACGCGGGCAACATGCTCAAGCCGATGCTCGCGCGCGGCGAGCTCCGCCTCGTCGGCGCCACGACGCTCGACGAGTTCCGCGAGCGGATCGAGAAGGACCCGGCCCTGGAGCGGCGCTTCCAGCAGGTCTTCGTCGGCGAGCCGTCCGTGGAGGACACGGTCGCGATCCTGCGCGGCATCGCCCCCAAGTACGAGGCGCACCACCAGGTGACGATCAGCGACGCCGCGCTCGTCGCCGCGGCGACGCTGTCCGACCGGTACATCTCCGGGCGTCAGCTCCCGGACAAGGCGATCGACCTCGTCGACGAGGCGGCGTCCCGCCTCCGGATGGAGATGGACTCCTCACCGGTGGAGATCGACGAGCTCCAGCGCGCGGTCACCCGCCTGGAGATGGAGGAGACGTACCTGCGCACGGCCGACGACGACGCCTCGCGGGATCGCCTCGACAAGCTGCGGGCGGAGCTGGCCGACCGCCGCGAGGCGCTCGCGGCCCTCACGGCGCGCTGGGAGAACGAGAAGGCCGGCCACAACCGGCTCGGCGAGCTCCGCGCGCGCCTGGACGAGATGCGCGGTGCGGCGGATCGCTACCAGCGCGAGGGCGACTACGAGAACGCCTCCCGCCTGCTCTACGGCGAGATCCCGGCCGTGGAGAAGGAGATCGCTCAGGTGGAGGCCGCCGAGGCGGCCCGGGCCACCGGCGGCGACCAGGGCGGCGAGCCGCCGATGATCGCCGAGAAGGTCGGCCCGGACGAGATCGCGGAGGTCGTCTCGGCCTGGACGGGGATCCCGACGGGCCGGCTGCTGGAGGGCGAGACGGCCAAGCTCCTGCGCATGGAGGACGTGCTCGGCGAGCGCCTCATCGGCCAGGGCCGCGCCGTCCGCACGGTGTCCGACGCGGTGCGCCGCTCACGCGCCGGGATCTCCGACCCGGACCGGCCCACGGGCTCCTTCCTCTTCCTCGGACCCACCGGCGTCGGCAAGACCGAGCTGGCCAAGTCGCTCGCGGACTACCTCTTCGACGACGAGCGCGCGATGGTCCGGATCGACATGTCCGAGTACTCCGAGAAGCACTCGGTCGCGCGCCTTGTCGGTGCGCCCCCCGGGTACGTCGGCTACGAGGAGGGCGGCCAGCTCACCGAGGCCGTGCGGCGCCGGCCCTACTCGGTCGTGCTGCTGGACGAGGTCGAGAAGGCGCACCCGGAGGTCTTCGACATCCTGCTCCAGGTGCTCGACGACGGGCGCCTCACCGACGGGCAGGGCCGCACCGTCGACTTCCGGAACACGATCCTCGTGCTCACCTCGAACCTCGGCTCGCAGTTCCTCGTGGACCCGGCGCTCGACGACGCCGCCAAGCGCGAGGGCGTCCTGCAGGCCGTCCGGGCCGCGTTCAAGCCTGAGTTCCTCAACCGGCTCGACGACGTCGTCCTCTTCGACGCCCTGAGCCTGGAGGAGCTGGGCCGCATCGTCGACCTGCAGATCGCACGGCTCGGGGACCGCCTCGCGGACCGGCGCCTCACGCTGGACGTGACGCCCGCCGCGCGGGAGTGGCTCGCCATCGAGGGGTACGACCCCGCGTACGGCGCGCGCCCGCTCCGGCGGCTCGTGCAGCGCGAGATCGGCGACCGGCTGGCGCGCATGCTGCTGTCCGGCGAGGCGCACGACGGCGGCGCGGTCGTCGTGGACCGGGGCGAGGCGGCCGACGGCGCCCCCACGTTGACGCTGACGGCGTCCTGACCTCGGCATCGGCGCGCGCCTCGGGCGCGGGCCGCGGCCGGGTGCGGTCCCGCACCCGGCCGGGCGCCGTGCCGGACGGTCTCGCCAGGTGGCACGGGAGCGTCCACCGCACGACGGCGGCGCCCGGGCGACGTAGCGTCGGATCATGGACTGGACGCCCTACGACGCCGCCCTCTTCGACCTCGACGGGGTCCTCACGCCGACCGCGGACGTGCACATGCACGCCTGGGCCGCGATGTTCACGCGGTACTTCGCCGAGCACGGGATCACCCCGCCGTACACGGACGAGGACTACTTCCTGCACGTCGACGGCCGGCCCCGGTACGACGGCGTGCGCGCGGCGCTCGCCTCGCGCGACGTCGTCCTGCCCGAGGGGGACGCGTCGGACGCCCCGTGGGTCGAGACGGTGTGCGGGCTCGGCAACGCCAAGAACGCGGCGTTCAACGAGATCCTCAGCACCGAGGGCGTGGCGCCGTACGACGGGTCCGTCCGGCTGGTCGACGACCTGCGCGCCCGCGGGACGGCGGTCGCCGTCGTCTCCAGCTCCCGCAACGCCCGGGCCGTGCTCGAGGCGGCGCGGATCGCGGACCGCTTCGGCGTCGTCGTCGACGGCGCGGTGGCGCGCGCGGAGGGGCTCGCCGGCAAGCCGCACCCCGAGACGTTCCGGCGCGCCGCCGCGCTGCTCGGCGTGACGGTGGCACGCTCGGTGGTGATCGAGGACGCGGTCTCCGGCGTCGCGGCGGGACGTGCGGGTGGCTTCGGCCTCGTCGTCGGGGTCGACCGGGGAGCGGGTGGGCAGGTGCTGCGGGACGCGGGTGCGGACGTCGTCGTCACGGACCTGGCGGAGCTGGTGCCGTCGTGAGCGGGTCGGAGGACCTCACCGGCCCGATCGGCACGTCGGTGCCGGGCGCTGACGGCGCTGCCGGCGCCGACGGGGCGAGCGGCGCCGGCCGGGCGAGCGGCGCCGGCCGGGCGAGCAGGTCCGGTGAGGCGAGCGCGGCCCCACCGTCGAGCGGCCCCCTGGGGGGCTACGCCGACGACCACACCGACGGCCCCCGGCGCGACCCGGCCGACGGCCCCGCCGGGCGGCGCGGGAGCCCGTCGCACACCGACGTCCCCGGTCACCACACCGTGCCCGGCCGGGGCCACCACGCCCGAGGCGCGCACCGGCGTCCGGAGTCGGTCCACCGGGACCCCGTCGCGTACCTGGACCGGACGCGGTTCCCCACGCACCCGTGGCAGCTCACCGAGGAGTTCTTCGACCCGGAGGACCACGGGACGACCGAGACCCTCTTCGCCCTGGGCAACGGCTACCTCGGGATGCGCGGCAACCTCGAGGAGGGCCGGGACTTCCACACGCACGGGACGTACGTCAACGGCTTCCACGAGACGTGGCCCATCCGGCACGCCGAGGAGGCGTTCGGGTTCGCGGAGGTCGGCCAGACCATCGTCAACGTCCCCGACCCGAAGGTCATCCGGCTCTACGTCGACGACGAGCCGCTCCTGCTCTCGGTCGCGGACCTCGTCACGTACGAGCGCACGCTCGACCTGCGGGACGGCGTCCTGTTCCGCGAGATCCTGTGGCGGACGCCGTCGGGCAACCGGGTCCGGGTGCGCTCGCGCCGCATGGTGTCCTTCCGCCAGCGGCACCTGGCGATCATGACCTTCGAGGTGACGGTGCTGGACCGGGAGGTGCCGGTCGTCGTCTCCTCCCAGCTCATCAACCGCCAGGACGGTCTGGACGAGTACCGCACGAGCCCGGGATCCGGGCGTGACGCGGACCCGCGGCGCGCGACGCAGTTCGAGCACCGCGTGCTCCAGCCCCAGGTGCACTGGGGCGACGAGACCCGCACGGTCCTGGCCTACCGCTGCACGAACTCCGGCATGACGCTCGGGGTGGCGTCGGACCACCACGTCGACAGCGAGAACGTCGTCGAGCTGCTCACCCAGGTCGAGCAGGACTACGCCAAGCACGTGTACCGGGTGAAGGCCCAGCCCGGCGTCCCGGTCGTCATCACGAAGGCGGTGAGCTACCACACCTCCCGGTCCGTCCCGGCGCGGGAGCTCGTCAACCGCTGCCGACGGACCCTCGACCGCGTCCGGGAGGAGGGGGTCGAGCAGCAGTTCATCGACCAGCGCGCCTGGCTGGACGAGTACTGGGAGCGCTCGGACGTCGTCGTCGACGGGCAGCCCGAGGTCCAGCAGGCGATCCGGTGGAACCTCTTCCAGATCGCCCAGGCGTCCGCCCGCGCCGAGGGCAACGGCATCCCGGCCAAGGGCCTGACCGGCTCCGGGTACAGCGGTCACTACTTCTGGGACACCGAGGTCTACGTCGTCCCCTACCTCGTCTACACCTCGCCGACGATCGCCCGGAACGCCGTCCGCTTCCGCTACTCGATGCTCCCGGCGGCGCAGCGGCGCGCGCGCCAGCTCAACGAGGACGGCGCGCTCTTCCCCTGGCGCACGATCAACGGCGAGGAGGCGTCGGCGTACTACGCCGCGGGCACCGCCCAGTACCACATCGACGCGGACGTGGCCTACGCGCTGAGCAAGTACGTGCAGGTCACCGGCGACGAGGAGTTCCTCGCGCGCGAGGGCGTCGACGTCCTCGTCGAGACCGCGCGCATGTGGGTGGACCTGGGCTTCTGGCGGGGCAACGGCGAGCAGGCGTTCCACATCTACGGCGTGACCGGGCCGGACGAGTACACGACGGTCGTCAACGACAACCTGTTCACGAACGTCATGGCGCGGTTCAACCTGCGCCGCGCGGCCGAGGCCGTGCGGACGCTGGAGACGACGGCGCCGCAGGACCACGCCCGGATGGTGGCGCGTCTGGACCTGCGCGAGCACGAGGTCGACGACTGGCTGCGCGCCGCGGAGGCGATGGCGATCCCGTACGACGAGAACCTCGGCATCCACCCGCAGGACTCGCAGTTCCACGAGCGCGAGCTGTGGGACCTCGCCGCGACCCCGGAGGACAAGCGGCCGCTGCTGCTGCACTACCACCCGCTGGTCATCTACCGGTTCCAGGTGCTCAAGCAGGCCGACGTCGTCCTCGCGCTCTTCCTGCAGGGCGAGCACTTCCCGCTGGAGCAGAAGCGCGCGGACTTCGAGTACTACGACCCCATCACGACCGGCGACTCGAGCCTGTCCGCCGTCGTCCAGTCCGTCGTCGCGGCCGAGGTGGGGTACCACGAGCTCGCGCTGCGCTACTTCCACGACGCCCTCTTCGTGGACCTCGCGGACCTGCACCACAACGCGTCCGACGGCGTCCACGTGGCCTCGGCGGCCGGGACGTGGGCGGCGCTCGTGCACGGCTTCGCCGGGTTCCGGGACCACGGCGGCCTGCTCAGCCTGGACCCCCGGCTCCCGCAGGGCTGGACGGGGCTGACCTTCCGCCTCACGGTCCGTGGGTCCCGCCTGCGCGTCACCGTGCGGCAGGACCACGTCGAGCTCCACCTGGAGACCGGCACCACCGAGCACGTCTCGGTGCGGGGCGAGAGCGTGCGGGTCGGGCACCACCCGGCGGTCGTGCCGATCAGCGGCCAGGGGCCGCGGATCCCCGGGGCGCCGCGCGCCTCGGCGGCGCTCGGCGGAGTCCGCGCCGACGGCACCGTCATCACCGCGTCGATCCCGCACCTGACCTTCACCCCGGCGGAGGGCGAGCCGGCCGGGCCCGACGCCCGCTGACCCACCCTGATCCCGGAC
>NZ_CAMPHH010000180.1 GCF_946885855.1 uncultured Actinotalea sp.
AGCTCTTCCACGTCGGCGAGGCGCCCGCCCCGCGCCGTCGCGCGGCGCCCGTCGACGGTCCGCTCGAGGGCTCCGCGGTCACCGTCCTGCTCGACGGGCGCTCCACCACCGTGACGGTCCCCCGCGACGGCGAGTCGGTCCTCGCGGCGACGCTGCGCGCCCGCCCGGACGCGCCCTTCGCCTGCACGAACGGCGTCTGCGGCACCTGCCGGGCGCGCGTGCTCGAGGGCGCCGTCGAGATGGACACCAACTACGCGCTGGAGCCGGACGAGGTGGCGCGCGGCATGGTGCTCACCTGCCAGTCCCACCCGGTCACCGACCGCGTCGTCGTGGACTACGACCAGTGAGCAGCCCCGGCCCCGGTGCCGCGGAGGCGCCGGACACGACGCGCGACACGAACCGGGCCGACGGCGTCGTCGTCGCACGGCGCGGCCCGGCGCTGCTCGTCGGGCTGGACCGGCCCGCCAAGCACAACGCGCTCGACGAGGCGACCGTCGCCCGCCTCCACGCGGTGCTCGCGGACGCCCGGCGGGAGCCGTGCGTCGTCGTGGTGCACTCCACGACCCCGGGTGTCTTCGCGGCCGGCGCGGACATCGCCGAGCTGCTCGAGCGGGACGCGGCCGACGCCCTGCGCGGCATCAACTCCGGCCTCATGGACGCCCTCGAGGCGCACCCGTGGCCGACCGTGGCCGCGGTCGACGGCCCGGCGCTCGGCGGCGGCTGCGAGCTGGCCCTGGCCTGCGACCTGCGGGTCGGCTCGCCGCGGGCCCGCTTCGGGCAGCCGGAGCCGGGCCTGGGGATCATCGCCGGTGCGGGCGCGAACTGGCGCCTGCCGCAGGTCGTCGGGCTGCCGCGGGCGCGGCGGATGCTCTACACCGGCGAGGTCCTCGACGCCGAGGCGGCCGAGCGCGCCGGCCTGCTCGACGCCGTGCACCCCGCGGAGAAGCTGCTCGACGCCGCCGTCGGGCTGGCCGAGCAGATCGCGACGAGGTCCTGGCGGGCCCTGGAGCTGACGAAGATGGCGCTGCGCGTGCACCGGCCCGCCACGACGGGGTTCGACCTGCTCGCCCAGTCGGTCCTGTTCGAGGACCCGGAGAAGCGCGAGCGGATGAGCGCGTTCCTCGCCGAGCGCGACCGGCGCCGGCAGGAGCGCGCCGAGCGCCGCGCCCGCGAGGCCGATGCCGCGGGCAGCGGCGGCGGCGACGAGCCCGTCAGCCGGCCGGACGGGGCGCGAGGATGAGCGACGTCATCCGCGCGGTGCACAGGCGCCGGCCCTGCTCGTCGCGGATCGTCACCTCGTACGTCGCGACGGTCGACCCGCGGTGCAGCGGCTCCGCCGTGGCGGTGACCACCCCCTGCCGCGAGCTGCGGTGGTGCGTCGCGCTGAGGTCCACGCCGACGACGCTCCGGCCCGGCCCGGCGTGGATGACCGCGGCCCAGGAGCCGACCGCCTCCGCGAGCGACGCCATCGCGCCGCCGTGCAGCAGCCCGAAGGACTGGGTGTTGGTCTCGACCGGCATGGTCGCCACGACCCGCTCGGGCGAGGCCTCGAGCACCCGGATGCCCATCTTGCGGTCCAGCGCGCCCAGGGCGAGGTCCGGGTGGGCGCGGCGCAGCGCGTCGTCGTCGTCCATCCGGCGAGCGTACGCAGAGCCGAGCCACCGAGCAGAGGCGAGCAGCGCGGCGCACCGAGCAGGGACACCAACCGAGCAGTGAGGGGATCACAGCCGTGACCATGACCGTCCGCAGCTACGTCGCGGGGCGCTGGGAGCAGCCGTCCGGACCGACCACCCCGCTGCTGCACGCCGCGACGGCCGAGGAGGTCGCCGTCATCGGCACCGACCCCGTCGACCTGGTGCCGGTGCTCGACCACGCCCGCTCCGTCGGGGGCCCGGCCCTGCGGGCGCTGCCGTTCCACGAGCGGGCGCTGGCGCTCAAGGCCCTGGCCCTGCACCTCAACGAGCGCCGCGACCACCTCTACGACCTGTCGACGTGGACCGGCGCCACGCGCCGCGACTCGCTCGTGGACGTCGACGGCGGCATCGGCGTGCTGTTCAGCTACGCGGGCAAGGGCCGGCGCGAGCTGCCGAACACCCACCTCCTCGTCGACGGGCCCGCCGAGCGTCTGGGCCGCGGCGGGCAGTTCGTCGGCCAGCACCTCTACACGTCCCGTCGCGGCGTCGCGCTCCAGATCAACGCCTTCAACTTCCCCGTCTGGGGGATGCTCGAGAAGCTCGCCCCCGCGTTCCTCGCGGGCGTGCCGACCGTGGTCAAGCCGGCCGGCCAGACGGCGTACCTCACGGCCGCCGTCGTCGAGCAGATCGTCGCGTCCGGGCTGCTGCCCGAGGGGAGCCTCCAGCTCGTCGTCGGCGGGACGCGGGGCCTGCTGGACCTGCTCGCGGAGCAGGACACCGTCGCGTTCACCGGCTCGGCGGGCACCGCGGCGCTGCTGCGCGCGCACCCGTCGGTGCAGCACCGCGGGGTGCGGTTCAGCTCGGAGGCGGACTCGCTGAACTTCTCCCTCCTGGGGCCGGACGTGCAGCCGTGCAGCCCGGAGCTCGACCTCTTCGTCCGGCAGCTCGTCACCGAGATGACGGCCAAGGCCGGGCAGAAGTGCACCGCCATCCGCCGCGCCCTCGTGCCCGAGCGCCTCGTCCCGGACGTCGTCGCGGCCGTCGACGCGCGCGTGCGGGACAAGGTCCGGGTGGGTAACCCCGCCTCGGAGGAGGTGACGATGGGCGCCCTCGTGGGCCTGGACCACCGGCGGGCCGTCCGGGAGGGGATCGACCGGCTGGCCCGGGCGGCGCGGATCGTCGTCGGCGACCCGGACCGGTTCGACGTCGTGGACGCCGACCCGGCGCGCGGCGCGTTCCTGCCCCCGGTCCTCCTGCACGCGGAGGACGCCGGCCGGGCCGAGCCGCACGAGATCGAGGTGTTCGGCCCGGTCTCCACCCTCATCGCGTACCGGGACGTCGACCACGCGGTCGACCTCGCGGCGCGCGGGCGCGGCAGCCTCGTCGGGTCGGTCGTGTCCGGGGACACCGACGTGGTGCACGACGTCGTCCTCGGCGTCGCGCCGTGGCACGGCCGGGTGCTGGTGCTGGACCAGGACTCGGCCCGCGAGTCCACCGGCCACGGCTCCCCGCTCCCCCAGCTCGTGCACGGCGGACCGGGGCGCGCGGGCGGCGGCGAGGAGCTGGGCGGCATCCGGTCGGTGCTGCACTTCATGCAGCGGACGGCGCTGCAGGGCTCGCCGCGCGCCGTCGCCGCGGTGACGGGGACGTGGGTGCCCGGGGCGCCGCGCCACACCGGGGGCGAGCACCCGTTCCGCAAGAGCCTGGCGGACCTCGCCGTGGGCGACACGGTCACCGGCGGCCCGCGCACGGTCACGCTCGAGGACATCGACCGGTTCGCCGACCTGTCCGGGGACCACTTCTACGCCCACACCGACGACGACGCCGCCGCCGCGAACCCGTTCTTCGACGGCCGGGTCGCGCACGGGTACTTCGTCGTGTCGCTCGCCGCCGGGCTGTTCGTCTCCCCCGAGCCGGGTCCCGTGCTGGCGAACTTCGGTCTGGAGCGGCTGCGGTTCCTCACCCCCGTGTACCCCGGCGACGCGCTCACCGTGCACCTCACGGTCAAGCGGATCTCGCCGCGCGCCGACGCCGACTACGGCGAGGTGCTGTGGGACGCCGAGGTGCTCAACCAGGACGACGAGCAGGTCGCCACGTACGACGTGCTCACCCTCGTCGCCAAGGAGTGGCCGATGCCGGAGGTGGCCCAGTGAGCGGGGCGACGCCGGACGCGGGCGTCCGCCTGACGGTGACCGGCGTGACGGCGGAGGTCGTGCTGGACCGGCCCGCCCGGCTCAACACCCTCGACGAGGCGGCGCTGCGGGTGCTGCGGTCGGCGTTCGAGGAGCTCGCCGAGCACTCCGGGGTCCGTGCGGTGCTCCTGCGGGGAGAGGGCCGGGCGTTCTGCGCAGGCCGCGACATCTCCGGCGTGGACGCGCGCGCCGACGACGCGGAGGCCTTCCTCAGCGAGCTCGTCCACCCCGTGCTCGACGCGATCCGTGCCGTGCCCGTGCCCGTCGTCGCCGCGGTGCAGGGCGCGGCGCTCGGCATCGGGCTGGGCCTGCTGGCGGCAGCCGACGTCGTCTACGCCGGCCGCAGCGCGCGCCTCGGCTCGCCGTTCAACCGCATCGGCGCGGTGCTGGACTCCGGGGGCCACGCGCTCCTCGTGGACCGGCTCGGTCCGCACCGGACCATGGACCTCGTCCTCACCGGCGAGCTGCTCGACGGGGCGGAGGCGGCGCGCGTCGGCCTGGTCAGCCGCGTCGTCGAGGACGAGGAGCTGCTGGACCGGTCCCGGGCGCTCGTGGCGGCGGCCGCCGACGGCCCGACGGCGGCGTTCGCGCAGTCCAAGCGGATCGTCACCGCGCTCGCCGCCCAGCGCGGGGCGTCGTCGTCGTTCCTGGCGGCCGAGGCCCGCGCCCAGGGCGTGGCCTCCCGCACCGCGGACTACGTCGAGGGGTTCACGGCGTTCCAGGAGAAGCGCCCGCCGACGTTCACGGGGCGTTGACGCTCACCGACGGCTGACGCTCGCGGGGACGCTGACGGTCACGCGGCGCGGCCCGGTGCCAGCTCGCCCACCGGGATCGGTGCGCCGAGCCGGTTGCCGGGGCCGGGCAGCGGGCATGCCCAGCTCTCGTCGTGCGCGCACGACGGCGCGTAGGCGAAGTTGAGGTCGACGACGAGCGCGTCCCGGTCGCCGCCGAGGTCGGCGCCCTTGACCGTGTCCAGCACGTACCGCCCACCGCCGTAGGACGCGCCGCCGCTGGTCCCGTCGCGCAGCGGCAGGAAGAGTCCGCCGCCGTACCCGGCGCACCACCACAGGTCCAGCCGGCCCAGGTCGGGCAGGGTCACCCGTCCGACGAGGTCGAAGGACACGACGCCGTCCGTGCCCGTCGTGACGTCCCGTCGCTCCGGCTCGACGCCACCCTCGACGGGCACGACGAACCGGTAGGCCGGGTCGTACGGCGCGACCGGCGGCGGCCGGTAGCCGTCACGGGCCGACGGCGGCACGGGCGAGGCCGGGTGCGAGGCGAGCAGGTCCGCGCGGCCGCGGGCCCACGCGACGTGCGCGGTCGCCGGGTCCCTCTCCTCCCGGACGGCGCCGTACAGCGCGGCGACGCGGCGGCGCCAGTCGACGACGTCGGACCAGTCGTGGGCTGCGCCGGGTGCTGTCACCGGACGATCAGACCACGGCGCGTGGCCGCCCGCCGGGTCAGGCGATCCGCCTGCCGGCCAGCCAGGTCCCGCGCACGACGAGGTCACCGATCGCGGCGGGCGGGACCCGGCGCGGGTCGGCGTCGAGCATGACGAGGTCCGCGAGGTCCCCGCCCCGCAGGCGGCCGCGGCGGGTGTCCGCGAAGGCCTGGTGGGCGACCCCGGCGGTGTACGCGTGCAGCGCCTCCTCGACCGTCAGGCGCTCGTGCGGGAGCCACGGGGCGTCGTCGGCGGCGACCTGCCGGGTCACGGCGACCCGGATCGCCTCGAGCGGGTCGAGCGGTGTCACCGGCCAGTCCGAGCCGGCGGACACCTGGACGCCTGCACGGACCATCGACGCGTACCGGTACTGCTGGGCGCTGCGGCCGGCGCCCAGGCGGGGACGGGTGAGCTCGGTCTGCACGGCGTCGGACTGCGCCCAGAGCAGCTCGATGTTGGCGACGACGCCCAGCGCGGCGAGCCGGGGCAGGTCCTCGGCGTCGACGAGCTGCAGGTGCGTCAGCACCGGGCGTCGGTCCCGGAGCCCGTTGACCTCCCCGCACCGCTGCACCGCGTCCAGCGCGTCCCGCACGGCCGCGTCGCCGATCGCGTGCACGTGCAGCTGGAGGCCGAGCGCGTCCACGGCGACGGCAGCCGCAGCCAGCTCGTCGGCGTCCCACACGGGCATCCCGCGGTGACCGGTGTCCTCGTACGGCTCGAGCACCGCGGCGGTGCCGGACTCGATGACGCCGTCGGCGAAGAACTTGACCGTGTGCGCCGTCAGCAGGGGGTGGCCGAGCGCGGCGACGTCGGCCCGCACCGCCTCGAACCACGGCAGCTGCTCCCGCCAGCGCGCCGGGTCCGCTCGCAGGGCCAGGTTGGTCCGCACGCGCAGGGCGCCGTCCCGCGCCGCGGCGAGGTAGCCGGGCACCATCCACGGGTCGACCCAGGCGTCCTGGACCCACGTGATGCCCGCGGCGGCGAGCCGCTGCCCCGCCCGGCGCAGCGCCGCGACCTGCTGGTCGACCGACCAGGACGGCGCGCGGTCCAGGACGAGGTCGACGGCGTGCCACTCGCGCAGCGTGCCGAGCGGGCTGCCGTCGGGGCGGCGGACGATCTCCCCGAGCGGCGGGTCCGGCGTGGTCGCGTCGATGCCGGCCGCCCGCAGCGCCGCCGTGCTGCACCAGGCCGTGTGGTAATCCGACGCCCGCAGGACCACCGGCCGGTCGGGCACCGCCGCGTCGAGCCACCGCGCGTCGAACTCGCCCGAGGGCGCGAGGGCCGGGTCGTAGCCGGCTCCGAGCACCCAGGGTGCGTCCGGGTGGTCCTGCGCCCAGGCCCGGACGCTCGCGACGACGGCGTCGATGCTGCCGAGCCCGGCGACGGCGGGCCCCTCGTCCTGCAGCCCGGCGAACATCGGGTGCGCGTGCCCGTCGCCGAACGCCGGCACGAGGAGGCCGTCGTCGAGGTCGACGACCTCGTCGCACGTCGGGACGAGGTCCAGGGCCTCCCGTCCGAGCGCCAGCACGGCGTCGCCGTGGACGACCAGCGCCGTGGAGTCGGGCGCCCCGCGACCGGCCCACACCGTGCCACCGACGAAGGCGGTCCGGACCCGTGGTGGCTCGCCGTCGATCCGCACCGCTGCTCCTCCGCCCCGTCCGCGACCTCGGCGTCCGCCGAGCCGGCGCAGGGCCGGCGCAGGGATCCTCGCGGGACGCCGCGCTGCCGTCCAGAGCGAGGCCCTCGCGTAGAGTGGCGCGGCCCTCCCTCCGGGGGCGATCCCCCTCACCCAGGCAGGCTCCGCATGAC
>NZ_CAMPHH010000181.1 GCF_946885855.1 uncultured Actinotalea sp.
GTCAGGCTTCGCGTTGACGTAGACGATCGCGGCGCCCGCGAGCGCGACCAGCGCTCCGGAGGCGAAGAGGATGATCGCATAGGAGGAGAGCAGAAGGTAACGCCACAGGCGGCGCTTCGCAGTCTTACCCCTGATCGCCCCGCTCGCGTCGGACACGCCCACGGCGTTCCGCGCCGTCACCGTGAAGACGTACTCGACGTCGTTGGTCAGACCGTCGATCGTGCACGTCGTCCCCGGGCACGGCCGCGCGATGCCACCGGGCTGGCCGGTCACCTCGTACCCGGTGATGGGCTCGCCGTTGTTGGCCGGGGCGTCCCAGGCGAGGACGACCGTGCGGTCCCGGACCTCCCCCACCCGCGGCGCGACGGGCGCCGCCGGTCGGCCCCGGACGGTCACGGTGATCCGGCCCTCGACCTCGCGGTCCGGGTCGCCCGTGACGTCCCGCACGCGGTAGCGGACGACCACCTGGCCGATGAACCCCTCGTCGGGGCGCACGGTCACGCGGTCACCGGACACCGCAGCGCTCCCCGCGCCCTGCTCGACGACGGCGGAGACGACCGTCAGCGGCGAGGGCGCGAACGGGTTGGACGCCCCGGCGAGGACCGCCACGGACGACGTCGCGCCCTCGACGCCGTCGGGCACGGCGTGGTCGAGCACCCGCGCCAGCGGCCGGGAGCTCGCCACGACCCGGAAGTCCACCTGCGCCGGCACGGGCGCGGCCCCGCCGTACCCGATGGCGAGACCGACGCCGCCCACGGTCCCGCGGGACGCCGTCTCCGCCGCCCGCACGGTGAGCACCGAGCCGTCGAGGGTGACGGTGAAGCCGTCGCCGGCAGGCCGGGTGAGCGTGTACGCGTAGCGCGTCCGCGGGTCGCCGTCGGCCGCGTCCGGGTCGGTGGCGCTGCCCACCGGCGCGGACGTGAAGCGGGCGAGGTCCACCTGGGTGCTCTCGCCCGGGCCGACGTCGAGCACCGACGGCGTGAAGGTCGGCGGGTAGTCCTCGGCGGCGAGGACGTCGATCGGCAGCGTGAGGACGCGGGTCCGCGACGACGTGCCGCCCTCGGTCGCGTCGGTCACCTCGACGGTGATCGACGCCGGGCCGGCGTAGGAGCGCTGGGCCGTGTAGAGCAGCGTGCTCTCGTCGGCGAAGAGCGGCGAGCCGTCGTGCTTCGTCGCCGAGATCGAGGCGACATCGGCGATCCGGGCACTGCGCCCGGGTGCGACCTGGACCTGCTCCTCCAGCGGGATGCGCAGCTGCTCGCCGGCGACGACCTGGAGCCGGGGTGCCCGTGGCCGCAGCACCGGGGGGAAGTCACCGAGCGCCGGGACGGTGACGAACGCCAGGGAGCTGACGCCGCCCGCCTGGGGGTTCACGTTCCGCAGCACGTACGGCAGCGTGCGCGGCGTGGGGCCGAGCTCGACGAGCACCCGTCCCCCGGCGGTCACCGTGGCGGCGTCCGCGGCCGAGGGGTGGACCTCGACGGCGAGGTCCGCGAGCGGTCCGCTCGGGTTCTGCGCCACCGCGAGGACGTCCACCTCGACCGACGTCCGGTCCAGGGTCTCGGTCGCCGGCACGACGACGTCCCGGGCCACCGGCGGCAGGATGGGGGCCTCCGGGTCGACGACCACGCTGAGCACGGCGCTGTCGGCGCCGCCGCGCGTGTTGGTCGCCGTGTAGGTGATCGCGACCGCTCCCGGCTCGGTGGGGGCGGTGACGACGACGCGCCGGCCCTCCCTGCGCACCTCGACGCCCTCCGGCTGCACGACGAGGGAGTCGTCCAGGCTCAGCTCGCCGCCGGACGTGTCGACGTCGTTCGCGAGGACGCGCACCTCGACGGTCTGCCCCGGGCGCACCGTGACGTCGTCGTTGCGGGCGACGACGTCCGAGGACGTCGTCGGCCGGGGCACGATCCCGACCCGGACGGTCGCCGTCGCGCGCTGCCCCACCCAGTCCTCGACGGCGTACGTGAAGGTGTCCGTCCCGAGCTCGCCGGGCAGGGCCTGGTACTCCAGCCACCGGGCGCCGACGCCGATGATCCGGCCCTTGCGCGGCGCGCGCGCCTCGCCCAGGAGGAGGACCCCGTCCCCGTCCGGGTCGATCCCGGTGAGCGGGACCGGGATCCGCACGACCTGCTCGGCGAACACGCGGGCGGTGAGGTCCTGCGGCCGCGGCGGCGCCTTGGTCTCCGGGTCCGAGGCGTGCACGCGCACGGTCACGGTCGCGGAGGTGGTGTTCGCCGACGGGTCGCGCACCGCGAACGTGGCGTGGTGGGTGCCCGGCGTGGCAGGCGCCTGGTACCGCAGCACGTCCCCGGACACGAAGAGCAGGCCCTCCCCGGGGCCGAGCGGCTCGACGAGCGCCGGCTCCAGGGTCAGCCCGTCGCCGTCGGGGTCGTACGCGTCGGCGAGGACGTCGATCGTCACGACGCCGCCGGTGCGGACGCTCGCCTCGACGTTGGGCACGACCGGCGCCTGCTGCCCGGCGGAGGGCGGCACGGGCTGGATGACGACCTGCCCGACCGTCTCGGCCACGCCGTTGGAGACGACGTAGCTCGCGACCACGGTCTCCGTCAGGGTCCGCTGGGAGGTGATGCGCAGCAGCCGCTGGTTGAGCACGGCCAGCCGCAGGCCGGAACCGTCGGGGACCTCCACGGACCGCACGGCGAGCACGCCGCCGGCGGGGTCGACGTCGTTCGCGAGGGGGTCGATCGTCACCTCGCCGCCGGGCGGCAGCAGCGCCCGGTCCAGCACGGCGACGGGCGGCGGGGGCTCCTCGGGTCGCTCGCGCACGTCGATGCGGGCCAACCCCTCCGCCTCCTGCGGCGACACCGCCACGACGAAGCGGACGTAGTACGTCCCCGGGCCCGGGGCGACGAACGTGAACGTCCCGGCGTCGAGGTCCGTCGTGATCGTCGAGCCCGGGAGCTCGTCCACGCCGGCCAGCCGCACGGGTTCCCGCGAGGAGCTGCGGACGCTGTCCAGCGGCCGCACCACCACCGGCTCCTCGACGTAGGTCACGGCCTGCACCGGGTCGATGACGGGCACGACCGAGCCCTGCGGACGGACGTCGACCCACACGACGCCGTCGGCCGCCTCGCGTCCGTCCGAGACGGTGACGCGGACCTGGACCCGGCCCAGGGAGCTGTTGTCCGAGGTGAAGGTCAGCTCACCGTCCTGACGTGTGCGGACGGTGCCGCCGCCGTCCACCACCGCGCCGGTGAGCAGGAGCGGGTCCGCGTCGGGGTCGACGAAGTCCGCGAGCACGTCGTACGTGACCGACCCGCCCTGCTCCACCAGCGCCGCACCCTCCCGGACCTGCACCGGGGCCCCGTTCTCGGCCTCGGACCGGACGGTCAGGCGGACGGTCGCCGTCGACGGCGCGCTCGTGCCGCGGCCGTCGTCGACCGTGTAGGTGAACTCCGCGGTGCCGGTCGCGTCCGGGGTGACGGCCAGCTGGAGGGCGCGGCCCCCGTACACCGGCAGCAGGGTGCCGAACGCAGGGTCGAGCGCGTCGAACTCGCGGACCGTGAGGATGCCGCAGTCCGACGACGCGTCGTTGTCGATGACCGTGAGGATCGTCGTCCGCCCGGCGCGCACCCCGAACTCGTCGTCGGCGGCGGCCGGGGTCGAGGACTCCGCACCGCACTCCGTGCGGAGGTTCTGCGTGCTCGCCTGCGCCTGCGACTCCTCGTCGTCCTGCTCCTTCTCCTCCTCCGGGAGGATGTCCTGCCAGTTCGGCTCGCGCACCTGCGGGTCCTGCAGGGGCAGCCACAGGCGGCCGCGCAGGACGTCGTTGAGGACGACGACGTCGCGGTTCACGCGGAAGACCAGCTCGTCCTGGGCGGTCATGCCCTCGAGATCCACGGCCTCGGGCGCCTCGCCGCCGCACAGCTGCAGGTAGCTGCCGGCAGCCGACGCCCACGCCCCGTGGGCGCAGCCGGCGACCCGCACGGGGGCAGCGGGCCGCCCGGACCCCGTCGTGGCGTGCTCCCGGACGGACCCACCGCCGAGGGGGACCTCCAGGAGCGCCGTCGGCGTGGCGACGAGGACGACCGGCGCGCGCGGACCGGGCTGCTGCAGGACGAGGTCGGCACCGTGCACGGCGAGGTCCACGACCGCGGACGGTGTGTGCAGGCGCGTGCCGACCAGCGCGACCAGCGCGTCGCCGACGGCGGTCACCGCGTCGGCCGGCGACGTCGGCGCGCCCGCGAGGGCACCGTCCTCCTCGACGACGGGCGCGACGTCGCCGTCGGCGTCCACGCCGCCGGGCCGGAGGCGGTGCAGCGTCCCGTCGACCTCCACGGCGAGGACCGTGCCGTCGCGGGCCACCACGGCGCGCCCGCCCTCACCGAGCTCGAGGTCCGGCGGGTCGCGGTCGACGGCGAGGCCGCCCATGGTCGAGATGGTGCGGACCCAGAGCTGACCGGCCGCCTGGACCGCGACCGTGCCCGCCGCCATGCCGACCTCGGCGCCGAACGGCACGGGGGTGCGCGTCACCGCGGTGACGCTGGCCGGGTCGACGACCGCGACGGCCCCCGGCTCGGTGAGCACGACGTCCCCGGCGTCCTGCAGGACGTCGACGTCCGGGCTCGTCGCGACGAGACCCGCGTTGAGCTCCTCGACCTGGGGGTTGTACCGACCGACCTTGAGCTGCGCGGCGTTGGTCAGCCAGACGGACCCGTCGTGGAGGTCGACCTGCTGGACCGGGGCACCGGGGTGGACGACCGCGAGCACCGCGACGACGGCGGGCAGCACGGAGGCACCGACGGTCGTCCGCCACCGGCGCCGGTCAGGACGGGCCGCACCGGTCGACGTCGCGGGCGCCGCCGTGCCGGTCCTGCCCGACCCGCGGGTCGGCATCCCCCTGGGCCTCATCCCGTGACGCCCCCCGTCGCGGCGTCCCCGGCCGGCGCCTCGCCGGCGCACGCCACGGCCGGCCGGGTCGACGCGCGGCCGTCCACCCGCACGATCGTCACCTCGACGCACGTGCGCTCGACGCCCTCCGTCGCGGCCGGCACGGTGACCGTCGGCTCGTCGACGGGCTCGAGCGTGGCCTCCTGCCCGGGCACGACGAGACCCCAGACGTAGCGGTCCCCGTCCTCGGGCTCCGGGTTCGTCCAGGTGAAGACGACGGCGTCGCCGTCGACCGCGGTGCCGGTCAGGTCCGTCGGGGCCGGCACGGCCCGCACGACGGGCACCGCCGGCGTCCCCGCGGCCGGCGCGGTCGCGTCGTCGGCCGCCGTCCCGGCGTCGTCGTCCGCCGGGCCGAACGCCTGCAGGGCACCGACCGCCACGGCGGCGACCACCACGGCACCCGCCACCGCACCGGCGAGCAGGCGACCGCGTCGGGACCGCGCCGGCGGCACCTCCGGCGCCGTCCCGTCCGCCGCCGACGACGCCGCGGCGCGCCACTGCGCCAGCACCTCGCCCGAGTCCTCGGGGACTGCGGACGCGCCCGCACGCGCCGCAGCGGGCGGCGCGGGGGGCACGTCGGCGGTGGTCCGCGGCTCGACCTCCCCGGCACCCGTCGGCAGCAGGTCCGGGTCGATCGAGGGCACGGGCCGCAGGCGCGTCGCCTGGGCGGCCTCGCCCTCCGGCGCGGCCGGCCCGTCGGTCCCCGCGGAGCCGTCGACGACCGGCTCGCCGAGGTCCTCCGGCAGGTCCAGCGGCGTGAGCGGGAGCAGGAGCTCCGCCTCGACCTGCTGCAGGGCGCGCGCGAAGGCGAAGGCGCTGTGGTACCGGCCGCGGGCGTCGCGGTCCATCGCGCGCCGCAGGACCGCCTCGAGCGTCTCCGGCACGTCCCCGCGTCCCGTCGCCACGAGGGCGCCCCGCTCGATCCGCGGGATGAGGTCCGCCGCGCCGTTCGGCGCCCCGGGCACCTCGAACGGGGAGCGCCGCGCCAGCAGGGAGTAGACCGTGGCGGCGAGGGAGTAGACGTCCGCGCGCGCGTCGCCGGACGGGTGCTCGACGAGCATCTCGGGCGGGGACCACGGGATCGACATGCCGACCGCGGAGCCCGCCGCCCAGCTCGTGGTCGCCGCGATCCCGAAGTCGGTCAGCGCCGGCCAGCCGAAGTCGGTGATGAGGACGTTCGCCGGCTTGATGTCCCGGTGCAGGACGCCGGCGCGGTGCGCGGTCTCGACCGCGGACGCGAGGCGGACGCCGATGCGCAGCACCTCCGCGACGCCCATCCGCTCGGACCGGTAGCGCTGCCCGAGCCCGGGACGCGAGCAGTACTCCATGACCAGGTAGGGGCGGCCGTCCGCCGCGACGTCCGCGTGGTGGATCGTGACGATCGACGGGTGGTGCGACAGCCGGGCCATGGTGTCCGCCTCGGCCCGGAACCGCTCGCGGACGTCGTCGCCGAGGTGCCCGGCGAGGAGCACCTTGACGGCGACCGACCGTCGCGGCATGCGCTGGTCGTAGAGGAAGACGTCCGCGAACCCGCCCATGCCGAGCAGCCGCACCGGGTCGTACCCGGGCAGCGTCGGGGGCGTGGAGGGCTCACGGCGTGCGGTCATGCACCGCGCTCCACGACGAACGTCACGCCCTCGCCCAGGTCCACCGACACCCCGGGCTCGACCACGGTCGGCTCCCCCGGGTGCAGGCGCTGCGGGCCCTGGCCCTGGCGCAGCAGCAGCACGCCGTTGGTGGAGCGCAGGTCGGTGACGAGGACGTCGTCGCCGTCCATGCGCACCTCGGCGTGGGTGCGGGAGATGTCCTGACGCGGGCTCGCGACGGTGACCAGGCGCGGCATCTCCCGGTTCGACACGCGGGACACCTGCGGGGCGCGGCCGAGCAGGACCGGGCGGCTCAGGGCCACCACGAGGCCCGACGACAGGCGGATCTTCGCCGGCGCGGGCCGGTCGGCCGCCGGCACGGCGAGCGGTCCGGGGATGCCCTCCCCGGCCCAGTCCGGCAGCTGCCGGCGCAGGGCGACGACGTCGGAGCTGAGGACGGTGGTGCCGTCGTGGTCGGCATCGTCGGCGGGGACGTCCTCCGGGGGCTGCCGGTCCACGGGCTCGGCGGGGACGGCCGGCTCCCCGGGCACGGG
>NZ_CAMPHH010000182.1 GCF_946885855.1 uncultured Actinotalea sp.
GACCGCCCGCCCGTAGAGCGCGGACGCCGACGGCGGCGCGGACAGCTCGACGACGCGGCCGCCCCGCCCGGCCCCCTCGGTGCCCTCCCCGGCGCGCGAGGTGTCCCCGCTCACCGGCCCACCATGTTCTGCCCGCACACGCGCAGCGTCTCCCCGGAGATCCCGGCGGCCTGCGGCGACGCGAGGAACGCGATCGTCTCCGCCACGTCGACCGGCTGGCCGCCCTGCTGCAGCGAGTTGAGCCGTCTGGCGACCTCGCGCGTCGCGAAGGGGATGCGCGCGGTCATGTCCGTCTCGATGAAGCCGGGCGCGACGGCGTTGATCGTGCCGCCCACCCCGGCCAGCGCCGGCGCGGCGGCCGCCACGAAGCCGACGACGCCCGCCTTGGACGCCGCGTAGTTCGTCTGGCCGCGGTTGCCCGCGATGCCGCTGGTCGAGGCCAGGCACACCACGCGCGACCCCTCGCCGAGCGCGCCCGCGTCGAGCAGCTCCTGCGTGATCCGCAGCGGCGCGACGACGTTGACCCCGAGGACCGGGTCCCACTTCTCGGCCGTCATGTTCGCGAGCAGCTTGTCCCGCGTGATCCCGGCGTTGTGCACGACGACGTCGAGCCGGCCGTGCCGGGACCGCACGTGCTGCAGGAGGCGCGCCGCGGCGTCGTCGGCGGTGATGTCCAGCTGGAGCGCGCTGCCCCGGACCTCGTTCGCGACCTTCGCCAGCGCGTCGCCCGCCGCCGGGACGTCGACGGCGACGACCGTCGCCCCGTCGCGCGCCAGCACCCGGGCGATCGCCGCGCCGATGCCGCGCGCGGCCCCCGTCACGACGGCGACCCGGCCCTCCAGCGGCCGCTCCCAGTCCTGCGGCAGCGTGCCGGCGTCCGAGGTGACCTGCAGCAGCTGGCCGTCGACGAACGCCGACCGCCCCGAGAGCAGGAAGTGCAGCGCGCCGGCGACCGAGGGCGCGGTCACCGCGACGCCGTCGGCGACGACGACGCCGTTGCCGGTCCCCCCGCCGCGCAGCTCCTTGGCGAGCGAGCGCAGGACGCCGTCGACGCCCTGGCGGGTGGCCGCGGCAGCGGGCGAGGCGGCGGACGACGCCGGGCGCGAGACCGTGACGACCCGGCCGCCGGGCGCGAGCCGCTTGAGCACGGGCCCGAGGGCGAGCATCGGTGCGCTGAGCGCTTCCGGCGTCGCGGCCTCGGTCAGCACGACGACGACGGCGCCGAACCGCTCGTCCCCGGCCGCGTGGCGGCGGACGTCGAGGTCCCACTCCAGCAGCCGGGCCGCGAGCGCGTCGGCGTCCGGGTCCGAGGCGGCGTCGTGCAGGACGAGCACCGGGCCGGGCACGAGCGGGGCGCCCGCCCGGTGCCGGCGCAGGACGGCCGGCCGCGGCAGGCCGAGCTGCTTCGCGAGCTTCTTCGTGAACCCGGAGTTGACCAGGTTCAGGTAGGTGTCGGTCACGCTGCCTCCATGATCATGGTGATGGCCTGGCCGCCCGCGGCGCACACGGAGATGAGGGCCCGGGGCGAGCCGCCCTCGGCGGCCTTGCGCTCGGCGAGCAGCTTCGCGGTGGTGGCGACGATGCGCCCGCCGGTCGCCGCGAACGGGTGGCCCGCGGCGAGCGAGGAGCCCGCGACGTTGAGCCGGTCGCGGTCCACGGTGCCGAGGGCGCCGGGCAGGCCGAGGCGCTCGCGGCAGAACTCCTCGTCCGCCCACGCCGCGAGGTTGACCAGGACGGTCGAGGCGAAGGCCTCGTGGATCTCGTACAGGTCGAAGTCGCCCAGGCCGAGGCCGTTGCGCTCCAGCAGCCGCGCGACGGCGTAGGTGCCCGCGGTGAGCAGCCCGTCCGCGCCGTGCACGAAGTCCACGGCGCCGGCCTCGGCGTCGACGACCGTCGCGAGCGGGGTGAACCCGTGCTCGGCGGCCCAGTCGTCGCTGGCCAGGAGCACGGCGGAGGCACCGTCCGACAGCGGGGTCGAGTTGCCGGCCGTCATCGTGGCCGGGGTGTCGAGGCTCTTGCCGAAGACCGGCTTGAGGGCGCCGAGCTTCTCCACCGAGGTGTCCGCGCGGAGGTTCGCGTCCCGCGTCAGGCGCCGGTAGGGGGTCAGCAGGTCGTCGAAGAATCCCCGCTCGTAGGCGGCGGCGAGGCGGTGGTGGCTCGCGGCGGCGAGCTCGTCCTGCGCCTCGCGGGTGACGCCCCACGCCGCCGTCGTCAGCGCCTGGTGCTCACCCATCGACAGCCCGGTCCGCGGCTCGCCCGTGGTGGGCGCCGACGGCGCGAGGTGGCCCGGGCGCAGCCGGGCCACGGCCCGGAGCTTCTGCTGCGGGGTCTTCGCGCGGGACAGGTCCAGCAGGATCCGGCGCAGCGGCTCGCTCACGGCGATCGGCGCGTCGGACGCGGAGTCGACGCCGCCCGCGATCGCGGACTCGAGCTGGCCGAGGCGGATCTTGTTCGCCAGGCCGACGACGGTCTCCATGCCGGTCGCGCACGCCATCTGCACGTCGTAGGCGGGCGTCGTGGGGGACAGCGCCGAGCCGAGCACCGCCTCGCGGGTGAGGTTGAAGTCGCGGGAGTGCTTGAGCACGGCCCCCGCGGCGACCGAGCCGACGCGCTCGCCGGCGAGGCCGAACCGCGCCACGAGTCCCTCGAGCGCGGCCGTCAGCATGTCCTGGTTGGAGCTGTGCGCGTAGGGGCCGCCCGCGCGGGCGAAGGGGATGCGGTTCCCGCCGACGACGACGGCGCGGCGCGGCCCGCCCGCCGTCGCGCCCTCGGTCCCGCGGCCGCTGCCTGCCGTCGTCCCGGGCCTGCCTGTCTCGCGTGCCGCCATGGCGGACTCCCTCTCGTCATCGGTCGCGTGTGCCGTGCTCGTCGTCGGCCGTGTGGTGCCGTGCTGTCCTGCGGACGGGTGTGGCGAGGCGGTGCTCGCCGCTGAGCCCGTGCTGAGGTCTCCCGGGGCCGTCACGACCCCGGATCTGTCTGACACCGACAGTACCTGATACCGTCCGTCTCGTGAGTCGGGTCACAACGGCGACGCTGCCGCAGGGGGATGACGCACCGGCGCGGGCCGCCGGTGGGGGCGCCCCTGCGCTCGGGCGCGAGCCCGGCCCGGTCCCCGGACGGGACGCCGAGGGCGTCGACGGCCGCTCCCGCCGCTGGGACCTCCACCGCGCCGCGCGCCGCGCCGAGCTCGCCCGCGTCGCCCGCAAGGCCGTCCACCTGCGCGGCCCGGACGTCTCCATGGACGAGATCGCGGCCGAGGCCGGCACGTCGAAGTCGATCGTCTACCGGTACTTCGTCGACAAGAGCGGGCTCCAGGCCGCCGTCGGCGAGGTGGTGCTGGAGGACATGCACGCCCGCCTCGACGAGGCCGTGAGCAGCGCGGTCACCCCGCGCGACGGCCTGCGCGCCATGATCGCGGCCTACCTGGAGATGATCGACGGCTCGCCCAGCGTCTACTGGTTCGTCACCCGACCGGTCGCGGAGGGGTCGTCCGTCACCCTGAACCGCTTCCTGGACGACATCGCGACGATCATCGCGCGCCCGTTCGTCGCCCTCCTCGGCGGCCGCGGCGGCGGCTCCGTGCTCGAGGGGCAGCCCGCCGACGTCTGGGCCGCGGGCGCCGTCGGCTTCGTCAAGGGGGCCGGCGACTGGTGGCTCGCCCACCGCGACGAGCCCGGCGCACCGACCGCCGACGAGCTCGCGGAGCGCGTCACCGCCTGGCTGTTCGCCGGGCCGGTCGGCAGCCTCGCCCGGGGCCGGGACGGCGACGCGCCCGCGCCGCACCAGCCCGACCGGCTGAGCACCTCGGACCCCGCCACCCACACCACGACCCCCGACGCCGGCGGCCACCCCGCCGGCGCCGCCGCCCGATCCGTACCCGGACCTGACCGACTCGACGACGAGGAGCCGTCATGACGATCCTGAGCGAGAAGCGCCCCACGACCCCCGACGCCGAGCCCGACGCGACGATCGACGTCGCGCACCTCGAGGAGGTCCTGCTCGGTCGCTGGGCCGAGATCCGGCGCGAGGCCCGGGCGTTCCTGCGCGACCCCCGGCTCCACCGCGACGAGAGCCTGCCCATGCCGCAGCACCGCGACCGCGTGCTCGAGCAGCTGCGCATCCTCGCGCGGGAGGGCGACGTGCTCCGGGCCTTCCCGAGCCGCCTCGGCGGTGCGGACGACCACGGCGGCAGCCTCGCCCGGTTCGAGGAGGTCATCACCGCGGACCCGTCGCTGCAGATCAAGGCGGGCGTCCAGTGGGGGCTGTTCGCCTCGGCGATCCTGCACCTGGGCACCGAGGACCACCACGACCGGCTGCTGCCCGGCGCCATGTCCGTCGACGTCCCGGGCGCCTTCGCGATGACCGAGACGGGCCACGGCTCCGACGTCTCCAGCATCGCCACGACGGCGACGTACGACCCGGAGACCGAGGAGTTCGTCATCCACACGCCGTTCCGCGCGGCGTGGAAGGACTACCTCGGCAACGCCGCGCTGCACGGCACGGCCGCCGTCGTCTTCGCCCAGCTCGTCACCGCCCGCACGGGCGAGCAGCCGGTCGACCACGGCGTGCACGCGTTCTACGTGCCGATCCGCAACCCGGAGACGGGGGAGTTCCTGCCGGGCGTCGGCGGGGAGGACGACGGGCTCAAGGGCGGCCTCAACGGCATCGACAACGGCCGGCTGCACTTCGACCAGGTCCGTGTGCCGCGCCGGGACCTGCTCAACCGCTACGGCGACGTCGCGGCCGACGGCACCTACTCCTCGCCCATCGCGAGCCCGGGCCGCCGCTTCTTCACCATGCTGGGGACCCTCGTGCAGGGCCGCGTCTCGCTGGACGGTGCCGCCGTCAACGCCGCGAAGATCGGCCTCACCGTCGCGGTCACCTACGGCAACCAGCGCCGCCAGTTCGCCGGGCCCGGCCACGACGAGGTCGTCCTGCTCGACTACGCCGAGCACCAGCGTCGCCTCCTGCCGCGCCTGGCCCAGACGTACGCCGCGGCGTTCGCGCACGAGCGGCTCCTGCAGGCGTTCGACGGCGTGTTCTCCGGCGCGGCGGACACGGACGAGGACCGGGAGAACCTCGAGACGATCGCCGCGGCGCTCAAGCCGTCCTCGACCTGGCTCGCCCTCGACGTCCTCCAGGCGAGCCGTGAGGCCTGCGGTGGGCAGGGCTTCATGGCGGAGAACCGGATGACCGGGCTGCGCGCGGACATGGACGTCTACGTGACGTTCGAGGGCGACAACACGGTCCTCCTCCAGCTCGTCGCGAAGCGGCTGCTCGCTGACTTCGCCGCGCACTTCAAGGGCGCCGACGCCGGGGCCATGGCGCGCTACATGGCGGGCCGCGCCGCCGACGCCGCGCTGCACCGCACGCCGCTCGCGCGCGTCGTCCAGACCCTGGCCGACGGCGGCGACGTCCGCCGCTCCGTCGGGCACCTGCGGGACGCCGAGACCCAGCGCGAGCTGCTCACCGACCGCGTCGAGACCATGGTCGAGGAGCTGGCGCAGAACCTGCGGCCCGCCCAGAAGGCCCCCCGCGACGTGGCTGCTGAGATCGTCAACGAGAACCAGCACGCGATGATCGAGGCCGCCCGCGCCCAGGCCGACCTCCTGCTGTGGGAGGGCTTCACCGCCGGTCTGGCGAAGGTGCAGGACGAGGGGACCAAGCAGGTGCTCACGTGGCTGCGGGACCTCTTCGGCCTGACGGTCATCGAGCGCAACCTCGCCTGGTACCTCATCCACGGGCGCCTGTCCTCGGGCCGGGCCCGGTCCGTGACGTCCTACGTGGAGCGGCTCCTGCGCCGGCTGCGGCCGCACGCCCAGGACCTCGTCGACGCCTTCGGTCTCGCGCCGGAGCACGTGCGGGCCCAGATCGCGACGGGCGTCGAGGCGCAGCGTCAGGAGGAGGCGCGGGAGTACTACCGGCGGCTGCGTGCCAGCGGCGACATGCCGGTGCCGGAGAAGTCGCTGACGAAGGACCGCCGCAAGGGCTGAGGCGCGGGCTCAGACCGCCGCCGACGGCGGCGCGAGGACCGCCGCGGCGACGTCGTCGGCGCGGGTCTCCGGCAGCCAGTGCCCGGCCACGAGCGGCACGGCGCGGCAGGGGCCGACGGCGTACCGGGCCGTCGCCACGACCGCGGCGGGGGCGAAGAACGGGTCGTCGACGCCGTGCAGGTACGTCGTCGGCACGCGGACCCGTCCGGCGCCGAAGCCGTCGCGGACCCGCAGCGCGCGGTACCAGCCGAGCGCCGCGGTGAGGGCGCCCGGCTCGCGCATCCGGCGGACGTACCGGTCGACGTGCGCGGCGTCCAGGCCCGACCGCTCGAGCAGCCGCCGCAGCCGCGCGCCGTCGTCGGCGAGGAGCCGGTGCTCCGGCCACCGGGGCAGCTGGAAGCCGACCATGTACGCCGAGCGCGCCGCCTGCCCGCGCCACAGCGCGTCCCGCATCGCGGCCGGGTGCGGGGTCGAGAGCACGGTCAGGGCGCCGACCCGCCCGGCCCGGCGGCTCGCGACCGCCCAGGCGACCGTGCCGCCCCAGTCGTGCCCGACGACGTGCGCGCGGTCGACGCCGGCCGCGTCGAGGACGGCGACGACGTCGTCGGCGAGCTCGCGCAGCCGGTACGCGCGCACGTCCGCCGGACGCGCGCCGGGGGAGTAGCCGCGCTGGTCGGGCACGAGGACGCGGCGACCGGCGTCGGCCAGGCGCGCCGCGACGTCGTCGTACGCGGTGCCGTCCTGCGGGAAGCCGTGCAGGAGGACGACGGCGTCGCCGTCCACGGGCCCGGTGTCCCGGACGTCCAGGCGCAGCCCGCCCCGGGAGACGCTGCTGATCCGATCCGGTGTCGTCATCCCCCCATCCTCCGCCCCACCCGCGAGCCCGCTCGGTCGGCTCGAGGCGGTGGGCTCGCGGGT
>NZ_CAMPHH010000183.1 GCF_946885855.1 uncultured Actinotalea sp.
GCCTCGGTCAGGGTGCGCGAGTAGACGACCTTGGGGGTGTCCCGCCAGATCCGCGCGAACTCGCGCTCGGGCCCGACCGCGTCGGGGCGCTCGTCGGCGTGCGGCCAGTACTCGGCCATGAGCTCCCAGGTCACCCGTCCGTCGACGAACAGGCTCGCCTGCGCCAGCTCGTCGTTGAAGTGCTGGTGCAGCTCCTCGTCGACCCGGTGCCACGACAGGTCGTGACCCGGCCCCTCGAAGTACCCGTCCACCGAGACGTTCATCGACAGCACGATCCTGCGCACGGCTCCTCCTCCACGTTCGGCACCTGCGGATACCGACCCGAGCGGGGCTCGCGACTCATCGCCCCGGTTCACACCAGATGCTGGACCAGCGTCCGCTCCCGCGGGCTGACGACGACCTCCGCGAGCGCGCCGTTCACGAGCGCCAGGTGTGGCGGGACGTGTCCGCAGTCCACGTCGAGCACGACCGGCACGTCCAGCCCCCCGAGGGCGCTGCGCACCGCGTCCCGCTGCGTGAAACCCCCGGACGACGGCGCTCGCGTCCGCGCCACGAGCACCGCAGCGGCCCGCTCGAACCAGCCCGCCAGTCGCAGCCGCCACACGTGCCGCGCCATCTCGAGCGCGGAGGCCTCGGCCGGGTCGAGGTACACCAGCAGCCCCTCGGGCGCGTGCTCGTCGGCGAACCGGCGCACGTCGCCCCACGGCGTCCCGGCCAGGACCGACACCGTCTCGACGCACCCGCCGACCAGGCGCCCGCGCGCCCGCAGCTCCGTACCGCCGTCGAGCAGCGTCCAGCTCCCGGCGTCGGGCAGCGTGAACGTCGACGTCGTCGGGTCGTCCTGCCAGCGGTCGAACCCCTCCGCACGGTGGTGCGTCGACGCGCCCTGCACCACGGGCCCGGTCCCGGCGCCCCGGCCGACGACGTCCCACCACGGCAGCAGCGGCGCGGGCACGGCGTAGGGCGTGTCCATGAGGTTCTGCCCGTGCAGGGTCGCCACCCCGGTCGCCGTCGTCAGGGGCAGGAGCAGGGTGGACAGGTCGGAGTAGCCCACGAGCCAGGCCGGGTCGGCCGCCGCGATCGCCTCCAGGTCCAGGTGCGGCAGCAGCTCGACCGCGAGCTCGCCGCCCCAGGGCGGGACGACGGCGCGCACGGTCGGGTCGGTGAGGAAGGCCGTCAGCTCGGCCGCTCGCTCGGCCGCCGGCGCACTGACGACACCCCTCCCGTCCAGGCACCCGCCGACGACGACGTCGTACCCGAGCCCGCGGAGGTGCTCGACGGCGAAGGTGAGGCGCGGGCGCAGGTCGTCGGCGACCCCGGCGGACGGTGCGGTGACCGCCACGCGGTCCCCGGGGCGCAGCGGCGCGGGGTAGCGGATCGGCATCGCCCCACCCTGCCCGCCGGGAGACCGCGCGTCCACGCGATCCCCGCTGCGCGGCCGGAGCGGTTGCCGCCGCGCCGGTCGGCAACCGTCCGCCCGCGCGGGCTGCCGGTCCGACGACGACGGCGCCCGCCCCCGGGAGAGGGGGACGGGCGCCGTCGGCGGCGGGAGCGGGGGCGTCCAGCGGTGGCGTGTCGTGCCGTCGCCGTCGCCGTCGCGTCGTGCCGTGCCGTCTCGGCGGCCGTGCGGGTCAGCCCGCGCGCAGCAGCCGGTTCGGGCTCTGGTAGCCCGCGCCGGAGACGACGTTCGTCGTCGCCGACCCGACGATCGCGCTCGCCACCGTCGCCGGGCTCGCGGACGGGGTGCGCTGGAGCACCAGGGCCGCCGCGCCGGCGACGTGCGGTGCCGCCATCGAGGTGCCCGAGATGGTGCTGGTCGCGGTCCGCGACGTCCACCACGCCGAGGTGATGGCCTGCCCCGGGGCGAAGAGGTCGAGGCAACGGCCGTAGTTGGAGAACGACGCCCGGGCGTCGGTGCTCGCCGTGGCACCGACGGTGATCGCGGCGGGCAGGCGAGCCGGCGAGGTGGAGCACGCGTCCACGTTCGAGTTCCCCGCCGCGACCGCGACGGTCACCCCATCGTTGATCATGTTCTGCACGGCCGTGTCGACCGCGGAGCTCGCGGGGCCGCCGAGGCTGAGGTTCGCGACGGCCGGGACACCGGCCTGGTGGTGCCGCGCGACCCAGTCGAGCCCGGCGATGACCTGGGACCACGAGCCGTTGCCCTGGCAGTCCAGGACCCGCACGGGCACGACCGTCGCCTGCTTCGCGACCCCGTAGGACGTCCCCGCGACCGTGCCGGCGACGTGCGTGCCATGGCCGTTGCAGTCCCCGGAGCCGCGACCGTCGTTGATCGCGGACGCACCGCCCGCGACCCGGCCCGCGAGGTCGGCGTGGTCGGCCCGCACGCCGGTGTCCACGACGTAGGCGGTGACACCGGACCCCGTCGCGCCGTAGGTGTAGCTGCGGTCGAGCGGCAGGGCCGCCTGGTCGACCCGGTCCAGACCCCAGCTCGGCGTGGGGTACTGCGTCGCGGCGACCGAGACCTCGGCGTCGAGCTCGACGGCCACGACGTCGCGGTGGCGCTGCAGGGCCGTCATCGCCGCCTTGGGCAGGGTCGCCGCGAACCCGCTGATCACCTCGGTGTAGAGCTGGGTGACCTCCCCGCTGCCGACGGACCGCGAGGCCGCCACGGCGTCGCCCATGACGCCGGCGGCCAGCCGGCGGACGTCCGCACCGGGTCGCAGCTGGACGATGACGTCGACCCGCTCGCCGGGCCGGGTCCGCGCCGCTGGGGCGAGAAGCGCGTCCGCGGGACCCCCGGTGGCAGCGGCCTGGACCCCCGGAGGGGCCGCGGTGACGGCCGTGGCCGCCGCGGCCGTCGGGACGGTCGTGCCGACGGCGCAGGCCGCGGCGGCCGCGAGCGCGACGATGCGCCCACGGCGGTGGGTGGTGCCGGACATGTGGTGTCCTCCGTGATCTGGGACCTCGGAGCAGGCCGTGGTGCCCACGGCCGTCGCCCCCTGTGCGTCGATCCTGGGGCGGACCACCCTGACGCCCCGGGCGCACCTCGGCTCGTCCCGGCATCCGGACGGTTCGATCACCCGGGCCGCGCCGAGTGTGACGTCCGTGGGAAGGACGTGTGAACCGGCGCAACAAACCCGTCACGGCCGGTGCGCCCCGAGGCGTGTCACAGGGGTGCGTCATGATGGTCGGGTGCGGGGGTCGAGTCGGGCACGGGACGTGTCGCGGTCCGACACCCCCTCGCGCACCGGGCCGGCTCGCCCCGTCCCCGCGCGGCACGTCGCGCTGCTCGTCCTGCTCGGTGTCGCGCTGCTCGCGACGGCCCTCGCCGGACCCTGGTCCCCGGAGTTCGGCGACGGCGGCCGGGTGACGGTCGACGTCCCGGTGGACCCGCCGACCCCCGAGGGGCCCGCCACACCGACCGTGGAGCCCGTGCCGGAGACCCTGGCCGAGGAGCCGGACCTCGTCGCGCCGGCGTGGCTGCGGCCGGTGCTCGTGACCGCCGCGCTGCTCGCCGTCGCCCTGCTCGTGCTGCACCTCGCGCGCCGTCTGCGCCGGACGGACCCCGTCGCGCCCGACGTCGGGACCGAGCCCGCCGGACCCGGCGTCGGAGGGATCCGGGACCGCTCGCCCGAGCTGCACGCCCTGCGGGAGGGCGTGGCCGCGGCGGCCCGGCACCTGCGGTCCACGGCGCGTCCCGTCGACGCCGTCGTCGCCGCGTGGGTGCGGCTGGAGGAGGCCGCGGCGGCGTCCGGCCTGCCGCGGGACCCGGCCGCCACACCGACCGAGTTCACCCTCGCCGTGCTGGACCGGACCCACGCGGACCGGACGGCGACCCGCGCGCTGCTGGACCTGTACCTGCGCGCGCGGTTCGGCGACGAGCACCTCGACGCCGACGACGTCGCAGCGGCGCGCCGGGCGGTCGACGTCATCGGGGCCGCACTGGCCCGGTCGGCGGCGGGCGCGTCCGGGACCGGCCCCGCCGGGCCGCCGTCCCGCGCGAGCGCCGGCGAGGACCCGTGACCGCCGGTGCGCGGCCGGGGCGGCGCCGCGGGGCGGGTCTCCTCGCCGCGATGGCGATGCCGCTCGGCGTGGGGACGACCGTCCTCCTCGGCTGCCTGGTGCTCGACATGGTCGTGCGCGACGCCGTCGCGGCGGCCGTGACCGCGTTCGGCGTCGCCCTCGCGCTGCGGACGCTGGACAAGGGCGAGGAGCACCCCTGGCCCGACGCCGCCGACCGTGACACGGCCGGCAGCCGCCGCGACGTCTCCCGGCTCAGCTGGTCGCTCTTCGGGCGCGACGGCGCCGTGTCCGAGGCGGCGGTCCGGCGCCTGCGCCAGGACGCCGTCCGCCGCCTCGCCCGCGTCGGCGTCGCGCTGCCCGCCGGGATCTCCCCGGCGCCCGGGTCGGGACGCGTGGGCAACCCGCCGGGCGCCGAGGACCGCGCCCGCGCACTCCTCGGTGAACCGGTCTGGCAGGTGCTGACCGCACCGGGCGGACGGCTCCCCGACCTGGCCGACGTCGAACGGTGCGTCGACGCGATCGAACGGCTCGTGCCACCGACCGGCCCCGACGGAAGGACGACGACGTGACCGACCCGACCCCAGCCGGCACCCCGCCGTCGGCCGCAACGATGACGCCGGGCGACGTCGCGCGGGCGTGCAAGACCGTCCTCGCCGAGGTGGGCACCGTCGTCGTCGGCATGCACGACGCGCTGCGCACCGCCCTGGCTGCCGTGCTCGCCGGCGGGCACGTGCTCTTCGAGGACGTGCCGGGGCTGGGCAAGACGCTCGCCGCGCGGAGCCTGGCGACCGCCCTCGGGCTGGAGTTCCGGCGCATCCAGTGCACGCCGGACCTGCTCCCGGCGGACATCACGGGCTCGGCCGTGTGGGACTCCGCGACGTCGTCGTTCGTCTTCCGGCCCGGACCGGTCTTCACCGGGCTGCTCCTCGCGGACGAGATCAACCGCACGTCGCCCAAGACGCAGTCGGCGCTGCTCGAGGCGATGGCGGAGCGACAGGTCACCGTTGACGGGCGGACCTACCCGATGCAGCGGCCCTTCCACGTCATGGCGACGTCCAACCCGGTCGAGTACGAGGGCACCTACCCGCTCCCCGAGGCCCAGCTCGACCGGTTCATGGTCCGGATCGCCGTGGGCTACCCCGACGCGGACGCGGAGGTCGACGTCCTGCAGCGCCGCCTGGACCGGCGACGGGAGGAGGCGACCGTCCGCCAGGTGGTCGACGCCACCACGCTGCTCGCGATGCAAGGGGGCGTCGAGGCCGTGCGGGTCGACCCGGACGTGCTCCGCTACTGCGTCGACCTCGCCGCCGCGACCCGGCGCCACGAGGCCGTCGAGGTGGGCGCGTCGCCGCGCGGGTCACAGGCCCTGCTCCTGACCGCCCGCGCGCTGGCGATCATCGAGGCCCGGCGGTTCGTCGCCCCGGAGGACGTCAAGGCGGTCGCCGTGCCGACGCTCGCGCACCGGCTCACGCTCACCCCCGCCGCGTGGGCGGCCGGCGTGAGCGCGGAGGGCGTCGTGCGGGACGTCCTGGGCAACGTCGCGGGCCCGGCTGCCGCACCGGCCGGATGAGCACCGCCGTCCCCGGTGCCACGGACCGCACCGCCGACCGTCGCAGCGTGCCGGGCACGCCGTGGGCGGTCGGCGTGCGGCTCGTGTGGGGCGTCGCCGTCGGGGGGCTCCTCCTGGTCGCCGGCGCCCTCGGCGGGCGGCCCGACCTCGCCGTGCTCGGCGTGGCGCCCGTCGTCGCCGGGCTGCTGGGTGCCCGCCGCCCCGTCCGGGGCGAGGTGTGGGCCGACGTCGTCCCGGTGGCCTCCGGCGGCGGGACGGTCCACGCGGCCGTCCACCTCGCGGCACCACCGGGCACGGAGGCCGTCCGGCTTCGCGTGAGCCGGGCCGGCCACGGGCACGTCGAGGCGCTGGTCGACGTGCCGCTGACCCGTTCGGTGCCGGTGCGCGCGGTCTCCGTCCGGACGGGTCCGCAGGAGCTCGCGGCGGCCGAAGCCCAGGGCCTCGGGAACGGCGGCGACCTCACAGCGCCGGCCGCCCGTACGCGGGGCGCCGCCCTCACCGTCCTGCCCCGCCCAGGTGCCCTGCCGGGGCTGCCCCTGCCCCTGCGCCTGCGGGGCCTGACCGGACAGCACGGGTCGCGCCGGCCCGGTGAGGGCGGTGAGCTGCGCGACGTGCACCCCTGGCAGCCGGGGGACTCCCTGCGCCGGGTGGACTGGCGCGCGACCGCTCGGCGGTCCCCGCGGGGGGAGGAGCTCTACGCACGGCGGACGTTCGCGCTCGCCGAGGCCCACGTCACGCTCGTGGTCGACTCCCGCGACGACGTCGGCCCCGACCCTGGGACCTGGAGCGGGACGCGCCCCGTGCGCGCGGACGACGCGACCTCCTTGGACCTGGCACGCACCGCCGCCGCCACCGTCGCGCAGGCCTACCTCGGGATGGGCGACCGGGTCGGGGTCGAGGACCTCGGCGTCCGCCGCCGCACCCTGCGCGCGGGCGGAGGGCGCAGGCACCTGGACCGGGTCCTGCACGGCCTGGCCGTCCTGCGCCCCCAGGGCGACCCCGCGCCCCGGGTGCGCGCGCCGCAGCTGCCCTCCGGGACGCTCGTGTGGGTCTTCTCGACCTTCCTGGACGTCGAGGGCGCGCGGGCCGCCGCCCACTGGCGCCGGTCGGGTCACCGCGTGGTGGCCGTGGACGTGCTCCCGGCGCTGCGCCGACGTCACCTCGACGTCCGGACCTCCCTCGCCACGCGACTCGTGCTGCTGGAGCGCGAGGACCGTCTGGCCGACCTCGCCGCCGCCGGCGTCGAGGTGGTCCGCTGGGCCGACGACGACGCGTCGACGGTCCTGCAGCTGCTGGCCCGCCGGTCGCACCGCCGGCCGGGCGCGGGGGTCGGCCGGTGAGGGCGCCCGGGCGG
>NZ_CAMPHH010000184.1 GCF_946885855.1 uncultured Actinotalea sp.
GCCCGCATCTTCAGCCAGTCGCTCCAGAGCCCTCACGGCTCCGCGCCCGCCGACGACCTCCTGCCCGGCTGGGGCCCGTCGCCGACGGCGGCGCCGACGCTCGAGGACGTCGCCGCGCGCGCGGGCGTCTCCCGCTCCACCGCCTCCCGTGCGATCAACGGAGGCCTCAAGGTCAGTCCGGACGCGCAGGCCGCCGTCGACGCGGCCGTCGTCGAGCTCGGCTACACGCCGAACCGGGCCGCGCGCTCCCTGGTGACCCGCCGGACGGACGCCATCGCGCTCGTCGTCCCCGAACCCGACCAGATGGTGTTCACGGACCCGTACTTCGCGGCGACCCTCCAGGGGCTCAGCGCCGCGCTCGAGCCGACGGAGATCCAGCTGGTCCTGCTCATCGCGCGCCGTGGCGGGGACGACAGCCGGACGAGCCGCTACCTGCGCAACCGCAACGTCGACGGCGCCGTCGTGGTGTCCCACCACCGGGACGACGCCATCGGTCCGCTGCTCATCGACTCCGGCCTGCCCTGCGTGTTCGTCGGGCGCCCGTTCGGTCGCGCGGACGGCCTGCCCTTCGTCGACGTCGACAACCGCGAGGGCGGCCGCCAGGCGGCGGAGCACCTGCTCGCCGCCGGCTGCCGGCGGATCGGGACGGTCGCCGGACCGGCCGACATGGCCGCCGGCCTGGACCGCCTCGAGGGCTGGAAGGACGTCCTGCGCGGCGCCGGCCTGCCACCCGTCGCCGTCGAGCACGGCGACTTCACCGCCGCGGGCGGCGCGGAGGCCACCGAACGGCTGCTGCGCGACCACCCCGGCCTCGACGGGCTGGTCGTGGCGTCGGACCTCATGGCGACCGGCGCGCTGCGCGTGCTCCAACGGCACGGCCGGTCCGTGCCGGGGGACGTCCGGGTGGTCGGGTTCGACGACCTCGGGATCGCCGCGTCCGCGGAGCCACCGCTGACGACGGTGGCGAGCCCGGTCGTCGAGATGAGCCGGGTGGCCGGCGAGATCCTGCTCTCCCTCGTGGGTGCCCTCCCGGCGCCGCGCGCGCCGCAGGAACGGGTGTTCGCCACACGCCTGGTCGTCCGGGACTCGGCCTGAGCAGCGCTCCGGCCGGTCCGGGCGAGCCGCCCGGTCCGCCCGCTCCGCCCGGTCCGGTCGAGCCGCCCGCTCCGACCGGGGCGCACGGGCCCCGGCTCGTCCGGCGGCTCGGGCTGCTCGACGCCACGACGGTCGGGCTCGGGGCGATGCTCGGCGCGGGCGTGTTCGTGGCGTTCGGCCCGGCGGCCGCCGCCGCCGGTGCGACGCTGCCCCTGGCCCTGGTCCTGGCCGGACTCGTGGCCTGGGCGAACGCGGACTCCTCGGCCCGGCTCGCCGCCGTGCTGCCGACCTCCGGTGGCGCGTACGCGTACGGCCGGGCGCGCCTCGGGCCGGCGTGGGGCGTGCTGGCCGGCACCGCGTTCCTGCTCGGCAAGACGCTCAGCGCCGGTGCGATCGCGTGGACGGTCGGCACGTACCTGTGGCCGCAGGGCGCCCGCGGTGTCGCGGTGGCCGCCGTCGTGCTGCTCACCGGGCTCGCCGCGGCGGGGCTGCAGCGCGGGGTGTCGGCGACGCGCGCCGTCGTCGTCGTGGTGCTGGTGACTCTGGCCGCCGTGGTCGCGGCCGCGATGGTCGCCGTGGTCCGGGGCACGGGCACGGCCGCGGGTCCGCCGGACCTGCTCGCTGCGGGGACGGCGCTGTCCGGTGCGCCCGGCGCGGCAGGGCTGCTCCAGGGCGCGGGTGTGCTGTTCTTCGCGTTCGCCGGCTACGCGCGCGTCGCGACCCTGGGCGAGGAGGTGCTCGACCCCCGCCGGACCCTGCCGCGGGCGATCGCCCTCGCGCTGGGGACCGTGCTCGTCGTCTACGCGGCCGTCGGTGCGGCCCTCCTGGCGGTGCTCGGGCCGGGCGGTCTGGCGGCGTCCCGGCGGCCCGTCGCGGACGCCGTCGACCAGCTCGCCGGACCCGGCTGGGCCCGCGCCGTCGTCGCCGTCGCGGTCCTCGCGGCGCTGGCGTCGGCCCTGGGAGTGCTGCTGGGGCTGTCCCGCACCACGCTGGCGATGGCGCGCGACGGCGTGCTGCCCCGCCGCCTGGCGCACCTGACGAGGACCGCCGACCCGCGCCCGGTCCGCGCACAGCTCGTGGTCGGCGGCGCCGTCGTCGTCGGGCTGCTCGTGCTGGACCTGCCGCGCGCGATCGCGGCGTCGTCGGTGGCCGTGCTCGTCTACTACGCCGTCGCGCACGCGGCAGCGCTCACCCTCCCCGGACGCGTGCGGCGGGTCGTCCCGGTGCTCGGGCTGGTCGGCTGCCTCGGGGTGGCCGTCGCCCTCGTGCTCGGACTGGCGGGGGCGTGACGGCTCTCAGCCGGCCGCGTGCAGGCGCCGGCGGCTCTCCACCCGCAGCTCCTCGGCGATCCCCCCGGCCCAGTCGCTGATCTCGGCCCAGTTCCGGTAGTCACCCTCCGGGGCCTGCAGCAGCGCGACGACGGCGCGCTCGGCCAGGGCCAACCGGCTCTTGTCGAGGGCCCCGCCGAAGGTCCGGTGCCCCCGTGCACCGAGCCGTGTCATGAGCGACGGGACCTCGTCCGGGTCGCCGGCGGGAGCGGGCGGGTCGCCCAGCGGTCCCGAGGAGAACAACCACACCGGCAGCGCCGCGAGCTCGCTCGCGCACCGGTCCACCAGGGACCGGGCGGAGGCGTCCCACCGGCCCACGTAGACGCAGGAGCCGAGGACGACGGCGTCGTAGGGCGCGAGGGTGTCCACGTCGTCGGGCCCGGCCACGGTCACGTCGAGGTCGCCGGCGACGAGGACGGCGGCGATCGCGTCGGCGACCGCCCGGGTGGCTCCGTGCCGGGACGCCACTGCCACGAGGACCTTCATGGGTGCACCACCTCTCGTTCTCGTCGGACGTGATCAGTACCGGAGCCAGCATCCTTCGCCGCCGGGCTCGGTGCGTGGGCCGGAGGTCCCGCGGGCGTCGGGGCGGGGCGCCGCGCGGGTCGGGCGCTCGGGCGGGCGCTCGGCGAGCGCGGGGGCGTCCGGTCGGGCGCTCGGCGAGCGCCGGCGCGCGGACCTGCGCAGACTGGCGCGATGAGCACTCCTCCCCCGATCCCCGCCGTCGACCTGCGCACCCCCGCCGGCACCGTCCGGATGCCGCTGCTGGGCCTGGGCACCTGTCAGTCCGAGGGCGACGACGCCGCGCGGGCCGTGCGGCACGCCCTCGAGGTCGGCTACCGGCACGTCGACACCGCCACCGGCTACGGCAACGAGGACCAGGTCGGACGCGGACTCGTCGAGTCCGGCGTCCCGCGCGACGACGTCTTCCTCACGACCAAGCTCCCGCCGGACGCCGCCGGCCGCGAGCGCGAGACGCTCGAGCGGAGCCTGGAGCTCCTGGGGACGGACCACGTCGACCTGTGGCTCGTGCACTGGCCGCCGAACGGCGAGGCGACGCCCGCGACGTGGCAGGCGTTCCGCGAGCTGCGCGACGAGGGCCTGACGCGGGCGATCGGTGTGAGCAACTACTCGGTCGCCCAGATCGACGAGCTGGTCGAGACCACCGGGGAAGCACCCGCGGTCAACCAGATCCCGTGGAGCCCGACGGACTTCGACCTGGACCTCGTGACCGCGCACGGTCAGCGCGGCGTGGTCATCGAGGGGTACAGCCCGTTCAAGCGGACAGACCTCGAGGCACCCGTGCTGCGCGAGCTCGCCGAGGGGCAGGGCGTCAGCGTCGAGCAGGTCGTGCTGGCGTGGCACCTGCGGCATCGCGTCGTCGTCATCCCGAAGTCGGTCACCCCGGAGCGGATCGAGCGCAACCTCGACGTGCTCGGGGTGCACCTGTCGGACGAGGACGTCGCGCGGATCGACGCGCTGAGCAACGTCAGCTGAAGGGGATGATCTCCAAGACTTGAGATCTCAGGTTTACTCGCCTGGCGGTACAGAGCGGTCCATACCGGACATAGCGTGCGTGTCGCGCCCTCGACGGGGGTGCGGGCGGGGCAGTGAACCCACCGGTGACAGAAGCGGTCGCCGAGCCGGTGTGGAGCCAGTGGCGAGACCGACGCTCACGTACCACAGCTAGGACACCGCATCGTGAGCAAGCGAACCGCCGTCCGGATCACCGGCTTCATCAGCGCGGCCACGGCCTCCGTCGGCCTCGCGGCCTTCGCCGTGGCCGGCACCGGGGCCTACTTCACCGACAGCGACTCGGGGACGATCTCGGGCAACCTCGGGTCGATCAGCGTCGACGGCTACGGGGGCGGCGGCGAGAACGGTCTCGACATCGTCGTCACGAACATGCTGCCGGGCGTCGCGAACTCCGCCACCGTGAAGTACGCCAACGACGGGCTCAACGCGCAGGACGTCTGGGTCGTGTTCGAGGACGAGGGCCTGGCTGCCCTCAACAAGCTCGGCCGTTACGGCCAGGTCACCGTCGCCAGCAACGGGACGGACGTCTTCTACTCGGCGAACCTCAACGCCGACGCGACCTCATGCCCGCCCGGCGCCGGCCCCGCTCCGGTCTGCAACCCGCTGCCCGAGCAGCTGCGCCTCGCGACGAACGTCGCTCCGGGCGCCGGCGGCAGCATGACGTTCACCTTCGCACCCGGCGCCCAGTTCCAGAACTACCAGGGAGCGCCCGTCGTCGGCCTCGACTACAAGATCGTCGCGACGCAGCAGGGCATCGCTCCGGACAACGCGCTCAACACCGCGCTCGCCTGGGACTGACCGGCACGGGCGCTCGAGGTGGAGAGCGCCCGCACGCACTCGGGCGGGGCGCAGATCGCGCCCCGCCCGAGGACTCGGCCGACGACCGGCACGGGTTCCCGACGACAGCGAGGACACCTATCGTGACGACTGCCCGCCGGCTCACGCTGATCGTCGCGGCCCTCTTGGTCGCGGCCGGTGTCGCCGGCGTCACCTGGGCCTGGGACGACGGGCACCGCCCCTTCGCGGTCCGCAGCGGCTCGATGGCTCCGACGTTCGGCGCAGGCGATTTGATCATCGTCCGTCCGGCGAGCGTCTATGCGCCGGGTGACGCCATCACGTTCCGGGACGGAGCGTTCGTCACGACACATCGCGTCGTCGGCATCGAGGACGGTCGCCTGGTGACCCAGGGGGACGCGAACGACGAGCCCGACGCGGCGACAGTGGCACCGGAGGACGTCGTGGGGCGGGTCGTCGCCCTCGTGCCCTCGGCCGGGTACGTCCTCGTGTTCTTCCAGCAGCCGACCGGGCTCCCGAGCCTCGTGACGAGCCTCCTCGGCCTGACGGCGCTCTGGTCGTCGTTCTTCCCCTCGCCGGACGGGGGCCGACCCACAGGCTCCTCGCCGGTGACACCGCGCACCGACGGCCCCGGCATGCCGCGGCACCGACGAGAGCTCGCGCTGCTCGGCGGGCGGTGACCGCAGCCGCTGGTTCGAGCAGCGCGTTCGACACGGCCCCGTCCGCCGCCCAGACTGCTGCGGTGGACGTCCGGACCGTGCTCGCGCCGGGGCGCCGTCGGCTGGTGGCCGCGGTGCTCGCCGTCGTCGTCGCGCTGCTCGCGGTGACCCTCGTGCAGGTGCGTGGCCACGGCGCCCAGGAGGCGCGCGAGGCACGCCAGGCCCAGCAGGCGCAGGAGGTCCGGGACCGGGCGGCCGCGGAGCAGGAGCAGCGGGAGGCCGAGCGCCGCGCCGAGGCGGACCGCGCTGCCCGCGCGGCACAGGAGGCCGAGGAGCGCGCCGCCGCGTGGTCCGCCGCGGCACACGCCGCAGAGGTGGAGCACGGCATTGCCGCGACCCTGCTCGCGGAGACCGAGGGCACCGTCGTCGACGACGCCGTGCGCGCCGGCCTGGCCGCGGCACTGGGGGCGCTGCGCGTCCTGCTCGACGGGGGCGTCGCCCCCGAGGACGACGGTGCGGTCGCCGCGCTGGAGGCGGGCGTCGGCGACGTGCAGGACGCGGCCCGGGCCGTGACGGAGGCCCACACCGCGTGGGCCGAGGCGCGGGCCGAGGAGGAGCGCGTGGCGGCGGAAGGGGCCCGGGCAGCGCAGGACGCCGCGGCCGAGCGCGCGGCCGCGGCGCGCACCGAGGGCACGGCGGCCCCGACAGCCGGCGACCCCGGAGCGGGCCCGCGTCCGCCCACCTCCGGCGCCGGACCGGACTGCGGCAGCCCGGCGATCCGCGAGGCCCCGACGCAGCCCGTGGCCTTCATGACCTCCACCCCGTCCGAGGCCGGCGACGGCAGCAACGGGCGCGTGCCCCGGTCGCGGATGGCGGCGTTGCCCTGGTGCGTGGACGCCGACGGGAACGCCCAGTGGCTGCGGGCCGACGCGGCCGCCGCGATGATCCGGCTCAACGAGGCGTTCCGGGCGCGGTTCGGCGAGAACATCGCGATCGACATGTCGTACCGGTCCTACGAGCAACAGGTCGCGATGCGCGAGCACTACGGCTCGATCGCGGCACGACCCGGCACGTCGAACCACGGCTGGGGCACGGCGATCGACACGTGGGAGTGGCAGGCCTACGCGTTCGGCTCCGAGCGCTACGAGTGGCTCGTCGCGAACGCGCCCACCTACGGCTGGGTGGCGCCCGGCTGGGCACGCCAGGGCGGCTCGAACCCGGAGTACTGGCACTTCGAGTACGTCGGCTGACGCTCGCGGCGCCGGCCGGCGGAGCTGCTGCGACAAGAATCGCGGTTCTGCGGGTGCGCCACGTGCTGCCGCGGGGCGGCAGGAGTGCCAGACTCCCGGGTGGGGACGACGACGACCTCGCCGGCCCCTGCCTGCACCCGTGACCCAGGAGGCCCGCGCGATGACCACCACCGAGGACTCTCGGACCGACACGACCGGCCCGGTCGACCTGGTCCCCGAGATCGCCCCGGACGCCGCC
>NZ_CAMPHH010000185.1 GCF_946885855.1 uncultured Actinotalea sp.
GGCTCGGGGTGCGGGGGCAGGTCGCGTCGCCGACGTTCATCATCGCCCGCGTGCACCCGCCGCTCGGCGCCGGGCCGGCGCTCGTCCACGTCGACGCCTACCGGCTCGGCTCGCTCGAGGAGCTCGACGCGCTCGACCTCGACGAGAGCCTCGAGGACTCCGTGACCGTCGTCGAGTGGGGTGAGGGGCTCGCCGAGGTCCTCTCCGAGGACCGCCTGGAGGTGACCATCGCCCGCCCGGTCGGCGGCGCGACGGGCGAGGACCTCGACCACGCCGATGTCGGGGAGCGGCACGTCACGGTCCGCGGCGTCGGCGCCCGCTGGGCCGGGGTGACGCTCCCGGCGTGACCGCCTCGCCGACCGCCCTGCGCCCGGTGGGAGGATGCACCCGTGCTGCTCGCCCTGGACACCTCCGCGGACATCACCGTCGCGCTCGTCGCCGCCGACGGCACCGCCGCCCTCGCGGCCCGGCGCGCGGAGGAGCAGCGCCGGCACGCCGAGCTCCTCTCGCCCCTGGTCGCCGAGGTGCTGCGCGACGCCGGCGCCGACCGGTGGGACGTGACCGCCGTCGTCGTCGGGACCGGCCCGGCCCCGTTCACGGGGTTGCGCGCCGGGCTCGTCACCGCGCGGACCCTCGCCTTCGCGCTCGGCGTCCCGGTGCACGGGGTGTGCAGCCTCGACGCGCTGGCCGCCCAGGCGTACCGGGACCGCGCGGCCGCGGCGGACGACGACGTCGTCGTCCTCACCGACGCGCGGCGCCGCGAGGTGTACCACGCGCGGTACGCGGCCCGGGCCGACGCCGCCGGGGCGCTCGCCCTGCGGCGCGGCCCGGGCGTCGCGCGCCCGGGGGACCTCGTCGCCTCGGGGGCGCTGACGCACGCCGTCGTCGTCGGACCGGGGGCCGTCCTGCACGCCGACGACGTCGCCGGGCTACCCGGCGGACCCGCGCGCGGGCCGCAGCACGTCGACCCGGTCGTGCTCGCGCAGCTCGCGCTGGCGCGCGCCGAGGCCGGCGTCGAGCAGCCCGCCGAGCCGCTGTACCTGCGCCGCCCGGACGTCATGCCCGCCGCGGCGCGCAAGCGGGCGACGGGATGAGCGGGGGCGCTCCCGACGCTCCGCCGCTGCGGCCCCTCACGCCGGCGGACCTCCCGCGGCTCGCGGAGCTGGAGGAGACCCTCTTCGCGCCGTCCGCGTGGTCGCTCGGGATGCTCGCCGAGGAGCTGGCCGCCCCGGGCCGGTGGTACGTCGGGATCGACGCGACCGAGGACGCGGACGATGGGGGCGCCGCCGGTGCCGCGCGGGTCACCCCCGGGCCGGCCGCCGCGCTGCTCGTCGCGTACGCGGGCCTGTGGTTCGACGGTGACGTCGCGCAGGTGATGACGATCGGTGTCGACCCCGCCGCGCAGCGCCGCGGGCTGGGCTCAGCGCTCCTGGCGGCGCTGGTGCAGCGGGCCCGGGACCTCGGGGCGGAGGCCGTCCTGCTCGAGGTGCGGGTCGACAACGAGCCCGCGCTCGCGCTGTACCGGCGGCACGGCTTCGAGCTGCTCGGCCGACGGCGCCGCTACTACCAGCCGGAGGACGTCGACGCCTTCACGCTGCGGCTGCCGCTGCGGTGAGCCGCGCCTCCTACGCTGGTCCCATGCGTGCGCCCGCCCTCGTCCTCGGCATCGAGACCTCGTGCGACGAGACGGGCGTGGCGCTCGTGCGGGCGACGCCGGACGCGAGCGAGCTCCTCGTGGACGCCGTCGCGAGCTCGGTCGACGAGCACGCGCGGTTCGGCGGGATCATCCCCGAGATCGCCTCGCGGGCCCACCTGGAGTCCTTCGTGCCGACGCTGCAGCGTGCGCTGGCGGACGCCGGCGTGACGCTCGGGGACGTCGACGCGATCGCGGTGACGGCCGGGCCGGGGCTGGTCGGGCCGCTCACCGTGGGTGCGGCCGCGGCCAAGGCCCTCGCCGTGGCGCTCGACAAGCCGCTGTACGGGGTCAACCACGTCATCGGGCACGCCGTCGTCGACGAGCTGGTGCACGGGCTCTTCCCCGACCGCTGCCTGGCGCTCGTCGTCTCCGGCGGGCACACGTCGCTGCTGCTCGTCGAGGACGCCGTCACCGGTGTCACCGAGCTGGGGCACACGCTCGACGACGCCGCCGGCGAGGCGTTCGACAAGGTCGGCCGGCTCCTGGGCCTGCCGTACCCGGGCGGACCGCACATCGACCGCCTCGCGCGCGAGGGTGACCCCACGGCGATCAGGTTCCCGCGCGGGCTGACGGCGGCCAAGGACCAGGCGAAGCACGCGGACGACTTCTCCTTCTCCGGGTTGAAGACAGCGGTGGCGCGCTGGGTCGAGGCGCGGCAGGACGCGGGGGAGGAGATCCCGCTTGCCGACGTCGCCGCGTCGTTCGCGGCGTCCGTCGCGGACGTGCTGACGGCCAAGACCATCGCGGCCTGCACGCGGCACGGTGTGGACACGCTCGTCGTCGGCGGGGGCTTCTCCGCCAACTCCCAGCTGCGCGACCTCCTGGCGCAGCGGTGCGCCGAGGCGGGGATCGAGCTGCGCATCCCGCCGATCCGCTACTGCACGGACAACGGCGCGATGATCGCGGCGCTCGGCGCGGCGGTCGTTCGCCGTGGCCTACCGCCGTCGCCGCTGGACCTCGCCGTCGACTCCTCGATGCCGCTCACCCAGGTGCTCGTCTGACGGAAGGCCCCGCACCTCGCCGCAGCACCCGGGGCGGTGCCGTCCTCAGGAGCACGCGGCCGGGGGCGGCGTCCACGGCCACCATCGTGGCGACACCGTCAGGTACGCCGTACAGCAGGCGCTCGTCGAGATCGACCTCGGACGTCGGTACGAACGCGGCGGACAGCGCGCCGCCCTGCGCGCTGAGGTGCACCTGGTCGCGGACACCGAGCCACGCCCCGACGACCGCGACAGCGACGACCAGGACCGTCACGACCGCGACGGCGCTCCTCACCTGCCCCCTCATCGCTCGATCATGACAGTCGACGACGTGCACGCCGGGGCCCAGGAGGATCGGTCACTCGTCCGGTCCACGACCTCGGTCCCGTGGCCCACGTCGGCGGCCCTCAGCGGTCCGCGATCCGGTGGGAGTCCCGGAGCAGCTCGTCCACCTCCGTCGGGTCGACGCGCGCCAGTCGCACGAGGACCAGGAGCGGCGACCGCTCGTGGTGCGGGGTCCAGAAGAAGGTGTCCGGGTCCGAGGCCGCGAGCTCGTCCCGCTCGTGGGTCTTGACGGTCAGCACGTCCTCGTCCCACATCCGGGCCAGCAGGGTCCGCGCGAACCAGGCGGGGCGTCCCCAGCTGACGCGCTCGGTCACGCCCGGCAGCGCCAGGCAGAGGCGGCGGACGTCGGCCTCGGTCGTCATGGCCTCACGATCCTCACGGACGGGACCGCTGTCGACCACCGGCTCGTCGGGGTGGCGGACCCGAGGCGGTCGCTGCGGCGCCTCAGCGGACGACGAGGTGCTGATGGCCGTCGAGGCGCTCGCGGGCGAGGTCCAGGTGACCGGCGTGCGTGGCCGTCTCGAGGAGGAGCCGGAGCACGCACGATCGCGCCTCCGCGAACGGCGGGAACGGGAAGACGTTCGCCGGCGGCCACCACCTGGGTGGGGCATCGAGGTCGACCGAGGCGAGAGCAGTACTCGTCCGAAGTGTCCAGCGGCGGTACAGGTCCACCGCCTCGGCACCGCTCGTCACCGGTTCCGACCAGCCGTCCCGGAGCAGCGCGATGCACTCGGCGTCGGCGCCGAGGACCGCGCCGGCCCAGAAGATCTCGTCGTCGTAGGTGAGGTGGTGGAGCATCTGCGCCATCGACCAGCCCGACGGTGCGACAGGCCGCGTCAGGTCTACCTCGCGCAGCCCCTCGGCCGCGGCCAGGACGTGACGCCGCTCTCCGTCGAGGTGGACCAGCAGAGCCGTCAGCTCGGCGCTCGACGCCCGGTCGGGTCGACGGTCGCCGCCGCTCACAACGGCCGCCCGGCCCGCATCTCCTTGACGAGCGAGCTGACGACGGCGTCCAGCTCGCCCCCGTTGCGCCGCGCCACGGCGCGCTGGCGCTGGTAGGAGGCGCCCTTGTGCAGGATCGTCCGGACCCCGTCCAGCTCCGCGGCGCAGCCGAGGCGCTCGGCCGTCGGCTCCAGCTCGACGAGCATCCGCTCGACGGCGTCGCTGACGAGCTCCTCGTCCCCCCGGGCGCTGGTGATGATGATCGCGTCCATGCCGTAGCGGGCGGACCGCCACTTGTTCTCCTGCGCGAACCACGGCTGCAGCCGCGGGGTCTCCTTGCCCTCGTCGAGCATCGTGGAGAAGTGCTCGACGAGGCACTGGATCGTCGCCGCGAACGCCGACACCTCGGCGAGGTTCGACGCACCGTCGCAGATCCGCATCTCGAGCGTGCCGAACCGCGGGGACGGGCGCAGGTCCCACCGGATCTCGTCGAACTGGTCGATGACGCCGGTGTGCAGCATGTCCGCGGTGTACGCCTCGAGCTGCTCCCACCGGTCGAACTGGAACGGCAGGCCCGCCGTCGGCAGCTGCTGGAACATCAGCGCGCGGTTGGAGGCGTACCCCGTGTCCTTGCCGCCCCAGAACGGGGACGACGCCGAGAGGGACTGCAGGTGCGGGAAGTACGTGAGGACCGCCCGGAGGATCGGCAGGACCTTGGCGCGGTCCTCGATCCCGACGTGGACGTGCACCCCGTAGATCAGCATCTGCCGGCCCCACCACTGGGTCCGGTCGATGAGGGTGGCGTAGCGCTGCTTGTCGGTGACCTTCTGGTTGCTCCACCGGGCGAACGGGTGGGTCCCGGCGCACATGAGCTCGACGCGCAGCGGGTCCGTCACCTCGCGGATCTCCGCGATGCTGCGCTCCAGGTCCGCGGCCGCCTCGCCCACGGTCCGGCACACCCCCGTGACGATCTCGACCGTGTTGAGCAGCAGCTCCTGCTTGATGGTCGGGTGCTCCTCCCCGTCGTGCGGCGCGACGGCGTCGAGGACGGTCTGCGCGACCTGGCGCAGGTCCCCGCTGTCCGCGTCGACGAGGGCGAGCTCCCACTCGATCCCGAGGGTGGAGCGCTCGGACCGGGCGAAGGGGATCTCCATCAGGCACGCTCCACGAGCAGGACGGTCTGGGCCCCGGCCACGCGGGTCAGCACGACGGTCGCCTCCGCGTCGCCGCGCAGGTCCAGCTGCTTGCGCAGCTGCTCCGGGACGACGGCGGTCCCGCGCTTCTTGATCGTGAGTCGGCCCACCCCGCGCTCGCGCAGCATGGTGCGCAGACGCTTGACGCCGAAGGGGAGGGTGTCGAGCACCCGGTAGGACTGGGCGACGGGGCTGGTCACCAGGGTGTCCGAGGTCACGTAGGCAATGGTGGGGTCCACGAGCCGCCCGTGCACCTCCTCCGCGACGAGCGAGACGAGCCCGGCGCGGATGACGGCGCCGTCGGGCTCGTGCAGGTACGCCCCGACGGGCCCGACGTCGGGCTGGGGGACGCCGTCGGGCGGCGTCCGGACCACGGTCGCCTCGCGCCCCCGCAGGACCAGGGCCCCGCGGCCGGGGCCGTCCGGGGCGAGGGGGCCGAACCACAGCCCGGCCTCGACGACGTCGCCGTCGACGCTGACCCACTGCGCCTCGGCGTCGTCGGGCACGAGGTCGTGCGGGATGGCCGGGCCGACCTTGACGCCGAGCGCGGGGACGCGCTCGCGCACGGCCAGGACCTGGTCCAGCGGGGGCGTGTACGCGGCGGGGTCGTGGCGGCGACGTCCCGCGCCGGTGCGCCGGGCGGGGTCCGCGAAGGCGCCGTCGACGCCCTCGGCGGCGAGGTCGAGGGCGAGGCCGTCGGCGTGCCGGACCTCGGCGTCGGGGAAGTGGCGGAGGTTGACCGTCGCCAGCGCGGCGGTGAGCTCGTCGACGTCGGCCGCGAGGACCGGCAGCCCGAGGGCGGCCATGGCCATCGCGTCCCCGCCGAGGCCGCACGTGAGGTCCGCGACCTTGGAGCAGCCCGCCGTCGCGAAGCGCTGCGCGTGGCGGGCCGCCACGGTGAGCCGGGTCGCCTGCTCCAGCCCTTCCTGGGTGAACAGCATCCCGTCGGCGAAGTCGTCGAACTTGTCGCGCGCCCGCGCACGGAGCCGGGACTGGGTGAGCGCGGCGGCGACGAGGGTGGCGTCCACGCCCTGCTTGCGCAGCTGGTCGGAGAGGACCATCGCGAGCCGCTCGTCGTAGGGGGGAAGGGCACCCAGCAGGGCCCACCCGTCCGGGCTGAGCAGGCGCGAGAGCGCGTCCGGGTCCACGCGCCGATCCTCGCACGTCGGGCCCGGGCGGCGTGGTGCCTCGGGAGACCGGCGACGCCGTCGGCCGGGCCCCGTCCGTCGGGACGCGCGCTGGCACTCGTGTTGACCGAGTGCTAACCGCGGCCTAGATTCTGAACTGGCACTCGACCCTGTCGAGTGCCGACGCAGACTGCGCTCTCCTCCGCCGGCACCCGCGACGACGGCGAGGGGCGGGCAGGCCTGCCGCGATCACTTGTCCGTTCCCACGAATGCGAAGGGGAGGTCCGCTGTGTCGGTCTCCATCAAGCCGCTCGAGGACCGCGTCGTCGTCAGGACGCTCGAGGCAGAGCAGACGACGGCCTCCGGTCTGGTCATCCCGGACACCGCGAAGGAGAAGCCCCAGGAGGGCGAGGTCCTCGCTGTCGGTCCGGGCCGCGTCGACGACAACGGCCAGCGCATCCCGCTGGACGTGCAGGTCGGTGACAAGGTCATCTACAGCAAGTACGGCGGCACCGAGGTCAAGTACGCCGGCGAGGAGTACCTCATCCTCTCCGCGCGCGACATCCTCGCGGTCGTCGAGCGCTGAGCTCG
>NZ_CAMPHH010000186.1 GCF_946885855.1 uncultured Actinotalea sp.
CTCCTGCTGGACGGTGTGGGCGAGCTCGTGGGCCAGGACGTGGCGCCCGGCGTCGGTGTCGGGGCTGTACTGGCCGGCGCCGAAGAAGATGTCCCGCCCGGTGGTGAACGCGACGGCGCCCATCCGGGCGGCGGCCGCGGCCGCGCGGCCGTCGGTGTGCACGCGGACCCCGGACAGGTCGCGGCCGAACGCCTCGCCCATGCTGCGGCGTATCCCGGGGTCCAGGGCCTGGCCGCCGCCCCGCATCGACTCGATGGTCGAGGTCAGCTCGGGACCGGCCGACCCTCCCTCGCGGCCCACCGTGACGGGGACCGCGGGAGCGGGGGCGGGGCTGCGGTGCGCGACGCCGGGCGCGTGCCCGTGGTGGGTGTGCCCCGGGGCGCCGTCGGCCGCGTCGGCACCGGCCTCCTGCGCGCGCAGCCGCGCGACCACGCGGTCGGCCAGCCGGTCCGCCTCGTGCTCGGCGGCGTCGTGGACGCCGCCCACCTCGAGGGCAGGCGCGACGGCGCGCCGCACCGGCTGCCCGAGGTCCGCGAGGACCTCCTCGGGGGCCACCCGGACGACCGCCTTCTTCCGCGCCGTCCGCTCCACCGTCTCGGTGCCGCTCATCGTCACGTCCTCGCCGGCCCGTCAGGGCCTCCTCGCAGGGCCCAGGGGGCCGGGGCCACACGTCTCCACCTCGGAGTCTGGGGCAGTGCCACGCCAGCGGTCGAGGGTCCCGGGTGAACATCGGTAGTGATTACGGATGTTGGGGCAGAACCGACGTTCCTAGCATCGATCAGCCCGGTGGGGTCGTGCTGGCCCCTGCCCAGTCACGGCTCCACCGGGGTCCGGTACGTCGAGGAGGGAGCGGCGCGCGTGCTGATCCCCGCGGTCGAGGAGGGACTCGAGTCCTTCCTGCGCGCCAGCCTGCCGCTGTCCCGCGAGCTGGGCGACATCTCCTTCGAGCCGCCGTCGGGCACGTGGGCCGCCCAGGTCAACCGGATCACGGTCAACCTCTTCCTCTACTCCGTCTCGCGCAGCCCGCAGCCGCCCCGGCCGATGGCGTCGCGCACGGGCGCGGACGGTCGGCTCGAGCAGCGGGCGCCGCTGCCCATGGTCCAGCTGTCCTACCTGGTCAGCGCGTGGGCGGGCAGCACCCGCGACGAGCACCAGCTCCTCGGCGACGTCCTCACGCGGCTCATCGCCGCCCAGGTCCTGCCGGCGGAGCACCTGAGCACCCCGCTGAACTCCAACGTGCAGCTCACCCTCGCCGTCGACGAGCTCAACCGTCCGCGGGACCTGTGGGGCGGTCTGGGCGGCACGCTGCGGGCGTCCTTCACGCTCCTGGCGACCGTCGCGAGCGACGCCTACGCCTGGGAGACGGCCGCGCCGGGGGTCAGTGCGATCGAGGGGATGGCGGCCCCGGTGCCGGCGGCCGCGTCCACTGCGGCGGCGGGCGACCGGCCGGCGCTGGTGACCCGTCGCGGCGACGACGGCGCGCTGCGGACCTCGGTCGCGGACGCCGACGCCGACGCCGACCGCCCCGCCCCGGGCGCGGAGGGCTGACCCCGTGCGGGTCATGAGCCCCGTCGAGCTCGTCGAGGTCGACCCGGGCGGCGCCGGCGAGGTCGTCCTCGAGGTGGTCAACACGTCGGCGGTCATCGAGGGCGTCACGGCGCGCGTCCTCGGGCTGCCACCGGAGCACGTCACCGTCACGCCCGCGGTCCTGCCGCTGTTCCCCGACGCCGTCGGCCGGCTCGTCGTCCGCCTGGACGTGCCCCCGACGTTCCCGGCGGGGCGCCACCCCGTGACCGTCGAGGTCGTCGGGCAGGCGGAGACGCACGTCGTGCACCACGACGTCGACCTCGTGGTCGGTCAGCAGCCCGCCCTCGCCCTCGCTGCCGCGCCGACGCTCGTGCGGGCCCGCCGGCGCGCCCGGTTCGCCGTCGACGTGCGCAACGAGGGCAACGTCGCCCTCGACGTCGCGCTGCGTAGCAGCGACGCGGACCGCACGATCTCGACCCGGATCGTGCCCTCGACCGTCCACGTGGCGCCCGGGGCCGCCGCGCGCTGCCTCGTCGACGTCCGGGGCCCCCGGCAGCTCTTCGGCGGCGACCGCGACCGGCCGCTGCGGGTCGAGGCGACGGCGCAGGACTCCACGGCCGTCGTGGCGCTCGTGCTGCGCCAGCGCTCGGCCGTCAGCCGTGGCCTGCTCACCGCGCTGGTGCTCCTGGCCATCGTGGGGACCTGGGCGGCGATCTTCCTCCTCGGCATCCGCTCCGTCCTCGGCGCGGAGCCGGTGACGAAGATCCCGCCGGAGTCCTTCTTCGCGGCGACGGCGCTCGAGGGCGCGGCAGGTGCGGGCGGCGCGGTGACGCCGGCCGGCGCCCTGGACCGCTCGGGGGCCCTGCCCGCGGGCCTGGGAGCCGCCCTGAGCGGCACGGTCGTCGGCGCATCCGACGGCCAGGGGGTCGGCCGCATCACCGTCGAGGCGCACCGCCGCACGCGTGACGGCCTCGAGGTGGTCGGCTCCGCGGCCACGCAGCAGGACGGCTCGTACGTCGTCGCCGGCCTCTTCCCCGGGCAGTACCTGCTGAGCTTCCGCGCCGAGGGCTACGACGAGGTCTGGTACCCCGCGGCGCCGGACGCGACGGGGGCCCAGGCCGTGGCCGGCCGGGCGCGCGAGGCGACGACGGGGCTGGACGTCGAGATCGTCGGGCGGCCCGCGAGCATCACCGGCACCGTGGACGTCGGCGACGTCAGCACGCCCGTGCCCGTCACGGTGACCGCGCGGGCCGTCTGGCTCGGGGACGGCGAGGGAGCGGTCGTGGCGACGACCACGACCGACGACGCGGGAGGTTACGCGCTCACGGCGCTCGAGGCGCCCGGGACCTACGAGCTCACGTTCACGGCGGAGGGCTACCGGCCGACGACGATCACCGAGCGCGTCGCCGGGGGACAGGCGCGCTTCGCCACGACGGTCGGCCTCGGCGCCGGCGCCGGGCAGATCTCCGGGACGGTCACCGACGGCGCCGGACCGGTCGGGGGCGTCACGGTGACGACGACGGTCGAGGGCGCCGAGGTCGTCGTCGGGACACCCACCGTCGGTGCCGTGGGCACGTTCGTCCTGCCCGCCCTGCCGACGCCCGGCACGTACGTGCTGGAGTTCACGCGCGACGGCTTCACGCCGCGCACGGTCGTCATCGACCTCGCGGCCGGTCAGAGCCGCACCGACGTCGCCGTCCAGATGCGCGGGGGCGCGGGCACCGTGCAGGGCCGGCTGGTCCGCCCCGACGGCCAGGGACTGGGCGGGGCGACCGTGACCGTGGGCGGCGGGCCGACGGCCGTGACCGCCACGACGCTCACGACGGGAACGGTCGGCGCGTTCACCGTCGCGGGCCTGGAGCCGGGCGTCTACACGCTCACCTTCACGCTGCCCGGCTGGGCCCCGCAGAGCGTGCCGGTCGACCTCACCTCCGGCACGACGCTCCCGCTCACCGTGACGATGCAGCCGTCGCTCGGCGCGGTCGAGGGCCGCGTGCTGCGCGACGGCGCCGGCGTCGCGGGTGTCGAGGTCGTCGCGACCGACGGGCAGCGGACGTGGACGGCGACGTCGACCGCGGTCGCCGGCCGGCCCGCCGGCTACTTCGCCCTGGCCCAGCTGCCGACGGGCACCTACACCGTGACCGTGGCGCAGTCCGGACGGGTCGTGGAGACCGCGGTGGTCCGGGTGACCGCGGGCGGCACCGTGACGCAGGACCTCACCCTGCCCTCCGCCGGCGGGGGTGGCTGACGTGCGGCTGGACATCGCGCCCCGTCGGCTCGCCACCCCTCCGGGGGAGCCCGTCGCCCTCGCCGTCGAGATCTCCAACACCGGGGACCTCATCAGCGGTTACACCGTGCGCGTGCTGGGCGCCGACCCGGCCTGGGTGCAGGTGGACGAGCCGCAGCCGCGTCTGTTCCCGGGGGAGTCCACGACCGTGGGCGTCCTCCTGTCCCCGCCCGACTCCCTGCCGGCGGGCGAGCGGCGCATCGCCGTGCAGGTCCGCGAGCTGAGCGGGGCGCAGCGCACGTCGGTCGAGGAGGTCGTCCTCGAGGTGCCCGAGCGGCGGGACCTCGCGGTGACCCTCGACCCCACGACCGTCCACGCCGGCCGGCGCGGCACGTTCGGCGTCTTCCTGGAGAACCGGGGGAACACGCCGGTGGCCGGTCGCGTGGTCGGCACGGACCCGGAGCGCCGGATCACCTTCCGGTTCGACCCGCCGCGGTTCGACCTGGCGCCCGGGGAGCACGCCGTGCTCGAGCTGCGGGCGAGCGCCCGACGGCGGCTCTTCGGGGCGATCGAGGCGCGCACGTTCGAGCTGCGGGTCGACGACGGGCGCCGGCCCCCGCCGCCGCAGCCCGAGCTCGCCCCCGTGCCCGGTGGGTCGGGCTCCTCCCGCGCCGCCGTCACCAGCCACGCCCTCGACGCACCCGCGTCGGACGGCCTCCCGCCGGACGCGATGGGCGTCCTCGTCCAGCGCCCGGTCTTCACCCGCGGGCTGCTCGCGCTGATCGGCCTGCTCCTGGCGATCACGGTCTTCGCGGTCGTCATCACGACGGCGTTGGGCAGCGTGGTGCAGCAGTCCGCCGCCGACCGGGACCTGGCCCTGCGCGTGGCGCAGGCACGGGACGAACCGGTCCGCGCCGGGACGTCGACGGTCGGGGGCCAGGTCCGCCTCCTGTCGACCGGCGAGCCGGTGGGCTCGGTGTCCGCGGAGATCTTCGCGGAGGACGACACGGCGGCGCCGGTCGCGACGACCTCGACCGCCGACGACGGCTCGTTCGCGTTCTCGGCGCTGCCCGCCGGCGGGTACAAGCTCCGCTTCCGCGGCGCGGGCTTCGCGGAGGTCTGGTACCCGACGGCGCCGACGGACGCCGACGCGGAGGTGGTGACCGTGGCGGACGGCCGGGACGTCGCCGGCCTGACGGTGCTCGTGGGCGGGGTGCCGGCCTCGGTGTCGGGGACGGTGGTCGGTCCGGACGTGGCCGGCGCGACCGTGCGGCTCGAGCTGCCGCTGGACCTGCCACCCCTGGCCGGCGCGGTGCCGCCCGAGCCCGGCGAGGCGCAGGACCAGGCCACCTCCGGCGCCGTGGTGCGCTCGGTCCCCGTCGGTGGCGACGGGACCTTCGAGCTCACGCAGGTGCCGTCCCCGGCGGTCTACGACCTGGTGACGTCCCGCCCCGGCGCGACCACCCAGGTGCAGCGGATCGACGTCGCGGCCGGCGAGGTCCGCACCGGCCTGGAGATCCAGCTCCTCGACGGCGACGGGTCGATCTCGGGCCTGGTGACCGGCACGGACGGCCCGATCGGCGGGGCGTCCGTGGTGGCGACGTTCGGCGACGCGTCCGTGCGCACGGTGTCCCTCACCCAGGACCAGGTCGGCGCGTTCACGCTCCGCGGCCTGCCCACCCCGGGGACCTTCACGGTCGTCGTCAGCGCCGAGGGGTTCGCGCCGGCCACCCTCACGCTCGACCTCGGCCCCGGTCAGCAGCTCACCGGGGTCGGCGCGACCCTCGGCGCGGCCGCGGGCTCCCTCGCCGGCGTCGTCACGGCACCCGGCGACCCCGGCGGCGTCACGGTCACGGTGACGGACGGGGCCATGACGCGGCAGACCGTGACCCAGAGCTCGGCGCCCGCCGGCGCGTGGACCGTCGCCGGGCTGCGGATCCCCAGCACGTACACGGTGACGTTCTCGCGGACGGACCTCCAGACGCAGGTGCTGTCCGTGAGCATCGACGGCTTCGGGCGCGTGACCGCGGGCGCCCCCTCGGCGACGCAGGTCGACGCGACGATGCGCCCGGCGACCGCGCGGCTGGCCGGCCTGGTCCGCCAGAGCGACGTCGAGGGCACCCTGGTGGGGCCGGCGGAGAACGTCCTCGTGACCGCGAGCTCCGGCGCCCAGCAGCTCGCGGTGACGACCGCCTCCACCCCCGCGGCGGCGGCGGGCACCTTCGTCCTGGAGGGCCTCACGCCGGGCACGTGGACGGTGACGTTCAGCCGCCCCGGCACCCGACCGACGTCGATGATCGTCACGCTCACCGCGGGCGAGGACCGCCGCCTGGAGCCGGTGCTCATCTCGCCCGCCTCGATCAGCGGTCGCGTGACGCAGGGGGCCGCGGGCGTCTCCGGGGCGATCGTCGAGCTGTTCCTGGCCGCGGAGTACGGGACCGCTGCGCCGCCGGTCGCGACCGCGACGACCGACACGACCGGCGCCTACCTGCTCCCGGACGTCGACGCACCCGCCTTCTACGTGGTCCAGGTGCGCCTGGCCCCCGGCAGCCCTCCGGTGGCGACCTCGCCGCCCCTGACGCTCGAGCCGAGCGAGCAGGAGACCCGTGACTTCCCGCTCGGCCCGTGAGGTGACCCGATGACGCCCCAGCACCCCGCCCCGAGCGTGCTCGTCGAGCCCGGCGCCCACGCGGCGGCCGGTCAGACCGCTGCCGTCCGCGTGCACCTGCGCAACCTCGACACGGCGCCGCGGGAGATGACCCTCACGCTCCTCGGGCTGGACGGCGAGTGGCTGCCCGTGCCCGTGCGCACGGCGCCCGTGGCGCCGGACGCGACGGTCAGCGTCGACCTCCCGGTGCGGGTGGGTCCGGGCGCCGTCCCCGGCGACTACCCCTTCGCGCTCGCGGTGCAGTCCCACACCCCCGGCCTCGGCGGACCGGGCGCGGAGGGCGCGCTGACGATGCTCGAGGGCTCGGTGCGGGTGGACGCGCCGAGCACCGTCGTGCTCTCCATCGAGCCCGCGGACTCCACCGCGGTCCTGGGCCGGCGCGTCGCCGTCGTCATCGCGAACAGCGGTGCCCAGCCGGTCAACCTCGAGC
>NZ_CAMPHH010000187.1 GCF_946885855.1 uncultured Actinotalea sp.
CCCGAGGAGCTCCCCGATGACGACCCCCGACGACGCCGGACACCGGCCGGACGCCTCGACGACGCCCCCGGACGGGGCGCCCCCCGGTGCCCAGGCCCCCGGCGCCACGAGCGCCCAGGCGGTCCGCGCGGTCCTGCACCGCGCCCTGCGGGGCATGCTCGTGCTGGTCCTCGTCGTGGCCGTCGGCGGTTCCGCGATCGGCTGGGCCCTGGAGGGCACGCCGGGGGTGTGGGGAGCGCTCATCGGCGCCGGCGTGGCGCTCGTCTTCAGCGGGACGACGGTGCTCAGCATGCTCCGCACGGCGGACGCCTCCGCGGCGACCACCGGCGTCGTCGTCCTGGGGGCCTGGCTGGTCAAGATGGTGCTGCTCGTCGTCCTCCTGGCGGTGCTGGACGGGATGACGTTCTACGACCGGGAGGTCATGGTCGCCGTCGTGCTCGTGGCCGTCCTGGGCTCGGTCTACCTCGACTACCGTGCGGTCGCCACGGGCCGGGTGCCCTACGTCGAGCCGTCCTCGTCCGGCGCCCCGGGGTCCGCGCGGGACGGCCGTTGAGTGCCCTCCGACCCGGGACCTCGGTCCCTTCCGCGGGGTAGTGAAGATCTTCACGAAGTGCGGACGACCGTCCGGCGGGACCACACCGATGCGTTACGATTCCCGCGATCCTCTTCGACATCGGTCCGATGGTGCGCCCATGCCTGGCCGCCCTCGCGCCACGATCCCGGGAGACTGCTCTGATCACCGTCGCGATGAACCAGGTTCTCGCTGCCTCCGGTGAGGGCGGCGGCTTCAAGCCTCCTTCGATCGGCGAGTTCTTCCCGGCTGCGTTCGCCTTCGAGGGCACCCCCTTCGAGATGAACCGGATCATCCTGGTCCGCCTCATCGCGACCGCCGCCATCGTCCTCCTCTTCGTGATCGCGGCGCGCCGCGCCTCGCTGGTCCCCGGCCGCGGGCAGAACGTCGCCGAGATGGCCCTGGACTTCGTCCGGGTCAACATCGCCGAGGAGACCCTGGGCCACAACGCCCGGCGCTTCCTGCCGATGCTCACGACGATCTTCTTCGCGGTGTTCTTCATGAACATCACGGGCGTCGTACCGTTCCTCAACATCGCGAGCACGTCGCTGGTCGGCATGCCGATCGTCCTGGCGCTGTGGGTGTACGTCATGTACCTCGCCGTCGGCATCAAGAAGTTCGGTGTCGGCGGGTACCTGAAGAACAGCCTGCTCCCGCCGGGGCTACCGAAGCCGCTGTACCTGCTCGTGACCCCGATCGAGGCCCTGCAGGTCTTCGTGTTCCGGCCCGCCACGCTCGCCCTGCGACTCACGGCCAACATGATCGCCGGGCACCTCATCCTGGTCCTGTGCTTCGGTGCGACGCACTACTTCCTGCTCGAGGCGGGCGGCGCGCTCAAGGTGGCCACCGTCCTCGGCATCGCCGCGGGCGTCGCGTTCACCCTCTTCGAGATCCTCGTGGCGCTCCTGCAGGCGTACATCTTCACGCTCCTCTCGGCCGTGTACCTGAACATGGCCGTGGAGGAGGAGCACTGATCCAGCACTGATCGTCCGACCGCCTCGCGCACCCAGTGCGGGCACCGACACGACGTCCGGGTCCCCGGACGCCTCACGGAAGGAACACCCCTAGTGGACAGCACCACGCTCGCTGAGGTCAGCGGCAACGTCGCGACCATCGGTTACGGCCTCGGCACGCTCGGCCCGGGCATCGGCCTCGGCATCCTCATCGGCAAGGCCCTCGAGGGCATCGCCCGCCAGCCCGAGGTCGCCGGCCAGCTGCGCACGACCATGTTCATCGGTGTGGCGTTCGTCGAGGTGCTCGCGCTCCTCGGTCTGGTCGCCGGCTTCCTCTTCTGATGATCCCCGTGAGCCACGAGGTGGCGGCGGTCCTCGCCGCGGAGCCGGGCGAGGAGGTGTCCGGCATCAACCTCTTCATCCCGGCCGACTACGACATCATCTGGTCGCTCGTCGCCACCGTGATCATCGCGGTCGCGTTCTGGAAGTACGTCCTGCCGAAGTTCCAGGCCGTCCTCGACGAGCGCACCGAGAAGATCCAGGGTGGGCTGGCCAAGGCCGAGAACGCCCAGGCCGAGGCGGCCGCGGCGCTCGCCGAGTACCAGCGCCAGCTGGCCGAGGGGCGTGCCGAGGCGGCGCGCATCCGCGAGGAGGCACGCACCGAGGGCACGGCGATCATCGCCGAGCTGCGTGCCAAGGCCTCCGACGACGCGGCACGGATCCTCGAGAACGCCCAGCGGCAGATCGAGGCGGAGCGGCAGCAGGCTGCCGTCGCCCTGCGCGCCGAGATCGGCACGCTCGCGACCGAGCTCGCGTCGCGGATCGTCGGGGAGTCGCTGGCCGACTCCGCTCGCCAGAGCCGGGTCATCGACCGCTTCCTCGACGAGCTCGAGGCGTCCACGGCCTCCTCCCAGGGCGTCGGTGCCGGCGCCACGACCACCGCGGGCCAGGAGGGCTGATGCGCGGCACGAGTCGTGCGTCCTACGAGTCGGTCGCGGAGGCGTTCGAGAGCGTCCTCGCGGGCGCCGGCGAGGGAGCGGGGACGCTCGGTGAGCAGCTGTTCTCCGTCGTCGACGCCCTCGACGGGTCGGGTTCCCTGCGCCGCGCGCTCGGCGACCCGTCGCGCGGTGCGGACGACAAGGCTCGGCTCGCGTCGACCCTGCTGAGCGGCAAGGTCGACGACCGGGTGGTCGCCGCCGTGCAGGGCCTGGCCCGGGCGCGGTGGTCCGCCGAGCGGGACCTCACGACGGCCGCGGAGCGGCTCGCGGCCCAGGCGTACCTGGCCGCGGCGCAGGCCGGTGGTGCCCTCGAGCAGGTGGAGGACGAGCTCTTCCGCCTCGAGCGGGTGCTCACCGGTCACCGCGACCTTCGGCAGGCGCTTCGTGAGCGCCGCGCGACACCCACCCAGCGGCGGGCGCTGGTGGCCGACCTCCTCGGGGGCGGTCGTGTGCACCCGACCACGCTGGAGCTCGTGTCCCGCGTCGTGGCGGTCCCGCGCGAGCGGTCCGTCGTCGCCGCACTCGCGGAGCTGGGGCGGCTGGCCGCCGAGCGACGGTCGCTGCTCGTCGCCGAGATCACCGCCGCCGTGCCGCTGAGCGTGGACCAGGAGGAGCGCCTCGTCGCGGTCCTCCAGCGCGCCTACGGCCGCCCGGTGAAGGTGAACGTCGCGGTGGAGCCCGGGGTCGTGGGTGGCATCAGCGTGCGCGTGGGGGACGACCTCGTGGACTCGACGGTGGTGGCGCGCCTGGACGAGGTGCGCCGCAAGCTCGCCGGCTGAGCGGACAGGCACGATCTGGAACTCGGGCCCGCAGGCCCCCGAAGGACGAACGACGGCACCGCCGGTGCGGTCACTGACAGGAGAGAGCAATGGCTGAGCTGACGATCAGGCCCGACGAGATCCGGGCCGCGCTGGACAGCTTCGTGAAGTCGTACGAGCCCCAGGGTGCGGTCCGCGAAGAGGTCGGCCGCGTCACGCTGGCCGGCGACGGCATCGCGCAGGTCGAGGGCCTGCCGGGCACCATGGCGAACGAGCTCCTCGAGTTCGAGGACGGCACCCTGGGCCTGGCGCTGAACCTTGACGTCCGCGAGATCGGTGTCGTCGTCCTGGGCGAGTTCACCGGTATCGAGGAGGGCCAGACGGTCCGCCGCACGGGCGAGGTGCTCTCGGTCGCCGTCGGTGACGGCTACCTGGGCCGCGTCGTCGACCCGCTCGGCAAGCCGATCGACGGCCTCGGCGAGATCGCGACCGAGGGTCGTCGCGCCCTCGAGCTGCAGGCGCCGGGCGTCATGGCCCGCAAGAGCGTGCACGAGCCGCTGCAGACCGGCCTCAAGGCGATCGACGCGATGATCCCGATCGGCCGCGGCCAGCGTCAGCTCATCATCGGTGACCGGCAGACCGGCAAGACGGCGATCGCGATCGACACGATCATCAACCAGAAGGCCAACTGGGAGTCCGGCGACCCGACGAAGCAGGTCCGCTGCATCTACGTCGCGATCGGCCAGAAGGGCTCCACGATCGCCTCGGTGCGCGGCGCCCTCGAGGAGGCCGGCGCGCTGGAGTACACGACCATCGTCGCCGCCCCGGCGTCCGACCCGGCGGGCTTCAAGTACCTCGCTCCCTACACCGGCTCGGCGATCGGCCAGCACTGGATGTACGGCGGCAAGCACGTCCTCATCATCTTCGACGACCTGTCGAAGCAGGCCGAGGCGTACCGCGCGGTGTCGCTCCTGCTGCGCCGCCCCCCGGGCCGCGAGGCGTACCCCGGTGACGTCTTCTACCTGCACTCCCGTCTGCTGGAGCGCTGCGCGAAGCTGAACGACGCGCTCGGCGCGGGCTCGATGACCGGTCTGCCGATGATCGAGACCAAGGCGAACGACGTGTCGGCGTACATCCCGACGAACGTCATCTCCATCACGGACGGTCAGATCTTCCTCCAGTCGGACCTGTTCAACGCCGACCAGCGCCCGGCCGTCGACGTCGGCATCTCGGTGTCCCGCGTCGGTGGGTCGGCCCAGGTCAAGGCGATGAAGAAGGTCTCCGGCACGCTGAAGATCGACCTCGCCCAGTACCGCTCGCTCGAGGCGTTCGCGATGTTCGCGTCCGACTTGGACGCGGCGTCGCGCCAGCAGCTCACGCGGGGCGCCCGCCTCATGGAGCTGCTCAAGCAGCCGCAGTACTCGCCGTACCCGGTCTCGGAGCAGGTGGCCTCGATCTGGGCCGGCACCAAGGGCAAGCTGGACAAGGTCGCCGTCTCCGACGTGCGCCGGTTCGAGCAGGAGATGCTCGACCACCTGCGCCGCAACACCGACGTGCTGTCCACGATCGAGTCGACGGGCCAGCTCTCCGACGAGACCGAGGCGGCGCTGGAGAAGGCCGTCGACGAGTTCGCCGCGATGTTCCAGCACGGGGCCGACGCCGAGGCCGAGGGCGCGTCCCTGGCCGACGGCGAGACGGCGGACGTCGAGCAGGAGCAGATCGTCACGCAGAAGAGGGGCTGAGCGTGGCGGGTCAGCAGCGCGTCTACCGGCAGCGGATCCGGTCGACCCAGTCGCTCAAGAAGATCTTCCGCGCGATGGAGCTCATCGCTGCGTCGCGCATCGGGAAGGCTCGCGGGCGGGTCGAGGCCGCGACGCCGTACGCCCGGGCGATCACCCGGGCGGTCTCGGCGGTCGCGACCCACGCCGACGTCGACCACCCCCTGACGACGGAGCGTGAGGACTCGCGGCGCGCGGCCGTGCTCGTCGTGACCGCCGACCGTGGCATGGCGGGCGCCTACTCGGCGTCCGTCCTGCGCGAGGCGGAGCGTCTGATCGAGCAGCTGCGGGACGAGGGCAAGGAGCCGGTGCTGTACGTCACCGGCCGCCGCGGCGTCTCGTACTTCTCCTTCCGCAAGCGGGAGATGGCCGGGACGTGGACCGGCAGCTCGGACGCCCCGGCGGTGGAGACGGCGCGCGAGATCGCGGACACGCTCCTCGAGGCGTTCCTCGCCGAGGGCGAGGACGGCGTCGGGGAGCTGCACGTCGTGTACACGCAGTTCGTCAACATGGTCACGCAGACGCCCCGCGTCGTCCGCATGCTCCCGCTGGAGATCGTGGAGGGCGTGGCGGAGCCGGGGACGGAGCCGCTGCCGCTGTACGACTTCGAGCCCTCGCCCGAGGTGGTGCTCGACGCCCTCCTCCCGCGTTACGTCCAGAGCCGGATCTACAGCTTCCTGCTGCAGGCCGCCGCGTCGGAGCTCGCCGCCCGCCAGCGTGCGATGCACACCGCCACGGAGAACGCCGAGGACCTCATCCGCACCTACACGCGACTGGCCAACCAGGCGCGTCAGGCCGAGATCACCCAGGAGATCAGCGAGATCGTGTCCGGCGCCGACGCGCTGGCCGCCTCCTGACCCCCGACCCGACCACCGCACCACACCACCGGGGTCCGCTCCGGTCGAGCGAAGCGAGAGAGACATGACTGCCACCACCACCGACGCCGTCGCCCAGAGCGCGGGCGGGCCGGGCACGGGCCGGGTCGCCCGGGTGATCGGCCCGGTCGTCGACATCGAGTTCCCGACCGACGCCATCCCGGAGATCTACAACGCGCTCGAGGTCGACATCGACCTCAGCTCGCAGGGCCAGGGCGAGAGCACCTTCACCCTGCGGCTCGAGGTCGCCCAGCACCTGGGCGACTCCATGGTGCGCGCCATCGCGCTCAAGCCGACCGACGGCCTCGTGCGCGGCGCCGTCGTGCGGGACACCGGTGCCCCGATCTCCGTCCCCGTCGGCGACGTGACCAAGGGCCACGTCTTCGACGTGACGGGTGAGGTGCTCAACCTCCAGGAGGGCGAGCAGCTCGAGATCACCGAGCGCTGGCCGATCCACCGCAAGCCCCCGGCCTTCGACCAGCTCGAGTCCAAGACCCAGATGTTCGAGACGGGCATCAAGGTCATCGACCTGCTGACCCCCTACGTCCAGGGCGGCAAGATCGGCCTGTTCGGTGGCGCGGGCGTCGGCAAGACGGTCCTCATCCAGGAGATGATCTACCGCGTCGCGAACAACCACAGCGGTGTGTCCGTCTTCGCGGGCGTGGGGGAGCGGACCCGTGAGGGCAACGACCTCATCGACGAGATGACCGAGTCGGGCGTCATCAAGCAGACCGCGCTCGTCTTCGGCCAGATGGACGAGCCGCCGGGCACGCGTCTGCGGGTCGCCCTGTCGGCGCTGACGATGGCCGAGTACTTCCGCGACGTGCAGAAGCAGGACGTGCTGCTGTTCATCGACAACATCT
>NZ_CAMPHH010000188.1 GCF_946885855.1 uncultured Actinotalea sp.
TACGTCGCGGCGAACCCCGACCTCGTCTCGAGCGTGACGTTCGAGCCGCTGCCGTTCGACGAGTACACGACGGCCCTGACCACGCAGATCGCCGGCGGCAACCCGCCGGACCTCGCCTGGATCCTCGAGTCCACCGCACCGGAGTTCGTGGAGTCGGGCGCGCTCGTGGCGCTGGACGACGTCCTCGCCGGCACCGAGGGCTACGACGTCGACGACCTCAACGCCGACGCGCTGACCCTGTGGCAGTCGGAGGGCGAGCTGTTCGCGTACCCGTTCTCGACCAGCCCGTTCGTCGTCTTCGTCAACGACGACCTGCTCGCCGCCGCCGGTCAGCCCACCGGCCGGGAGCTCCTCGACGCCGGCGAGTGGACCTGGGACCGTATCCAGGAGGCCGGCACCGCGGTCAAGGACGCCACCGGGAACGACGGCTTCGTCATCCGCGACTTCGAGTACGCGCAGTGGGAGATCCTCTCGACCGTCTGGGGGGCCTTCGGCGCCTCGGCGTGGTCGGACGACTACGCGACCTGCCAGCTCGACTCCCCGGAGATGGTCGAGGCGATGACCTTCCTGCACGACAGCGCGTTCGACGCGGCCGCGATGCCGGCGCCGGGCACGACGGCGGACTTCTTCGCCGGCCAGGCGGCGATCACCGTGACGCAGATCAGCCGCGCCTCGCTGCTGGACGACACCTTCGCGTGGGACGTCCTGCCGATGCCGGAGGGCCCGGCGGGCCAGCAGAACGTCATCGGCCAGGCCGGGATCGGCGTCTTCGCGAACGCCGAGAACCCCGACGTCGCCGCGGACTTCCTCGCCTTCTTCACCAACCCGGAGAACAGCGCCCAGCTGGGTCAGTACTTCCCGCCGCCGCGCGTCTCCCTGCTCACGGCCGAGCAGCTCAAGGCGACCAACCCGCTCCTCAGCGAGGAGCAGCTCGAGGAGGTCGTGGTCCAGGGCCTCGAAGGTGCCATCACCAAGCCGGCGCACCCGAACTTCGCCCAGATCCAGCAGGCCACCCGCGCGCAGCTGGACTCCCTGTGGCAGGCCGACGCCGACGTCGCGGCCGTGCTCGCCGCCACCTGCGAGCGCATCCAGCCGCTGCTCGAGCAGTGACGACGGCCCACCCCGCCGCACCGACGAGAAGGACCACCATGACGACGACGGCTCCCCGCCCCTCCGCGACGACCGGTACGCCGGTCGCGCGGCGGGGCGGGGCGCCCCGCCGCCCGTGGCTGACCTACCGGCGGCGGGACAACCTCACCGGGTTCCTCATGGTCAGCCCGCAGCTGCTGGGCAGCGCGGCCTTCGTCATCGGCCCGCTGCTCATGGTGGTCTGGTACTCGCTGCACGAGTGGCGGGTGCTGGCGAACGAGTTCACCTTCGTCGGCGCGGCGAACTACGAGCGGCTCGCCGCGGACCCGAGCTTCCACGACTCGCTCCGCGCCACCGGGCTCTTCTCCCTCGGGCTGGTCGTGTTCAACATCTCCCTGGCGCTCGCGCTGGCGGTGATGCTGGACCAGAAGCTCCGCGGCACGACGGTGTTCCGCACCCTGTTCTTCTCCCCGGTCGTCGTGACGCTCGTGGCGTGGACGATCGTCTGGGGGTTCCTGCTCCAGGACAACGGCGGGATCAACGCCTTCCTGGAGGCGCTGGGGATCGACGGGCCCAACTGGCTGCGCGGGGAGGCGACGTCGATGCTCGCCGTCGTCGTCGTGCAGGTCCTCAAGAACGTCGGCCTCAACATGATCCTCTTCCTCGCGGCCCTCCAGGGCGTGCCGGAGGAGCTCAAGGAGGCCGCGCGGATGGACGGCGCCGGGCCCTTCCGGATCTTCCGCTCCATCACGCTCGCGCTCATCAGCCCGACGATCCTGCTCGTCTCGATCATCACGATCGTCGGCTCGCTGCAGGTGTTCGCGCAGATCGCCGTCCTCACCCAGGGCGGACCCGGGACGTCCACGACGGTGCTCGTCTACTACCTGTACCAGCAGGCCTTCCAGTTCAGCCAGTTCGGCTACGCCAGCGCGGTGGCCGTCGTGCTCTTCGTCATCGTGCTCGTGCTCACCCTCATCCAGTGGGGGCTGCGTCGGAGGTTCGTCTTCCATGAGTCCTGAGACCCTCACGCCCCCCACACCGGTCCCGGGCGGGTCGGCGCCGTCGTCGTCGACCACCGGGACCGCCCCCCGACGGCGCCGCCTGCCCCGCCCCGGGCGCGTGGTCCTGTTCGTCACGCTGTGCCTGATGGCCGTGCCGTTCGTCTTCCCCACCTGGTGGATGGTCACGACGAGCTTCAAGCCGATCAGCCAGGTGTTCGCGTTCCCGCCGTCCCTGTGGCCGCAGGACGCGTCGCTCCAGCCCTACCGCGACGCGCTCACTCTGCAGCCGTTCGCCCAGCAGTACTGGAACAGCTTCTACATCGCGGTCCTGGTGACCCTGGGGACGATCGTCTTCTCGTCCATGGCGGGGTACGCGTTCGCGCGGGTGCGGTTCCCGGGGGCCGACGCGCTGTTCGTCGTCGTGCTGCTGGGACTGCTCGTGCCGGCCGAGGTGACGATCGTGCCGCTGTTCCAGCTCGTCAACCGGTTCGGGCTGATCGACACGCACTGGCCGCTCATCGTCATCCCGATGCTCGGGGCACCCAGCGTGCTGGCGACGTTCATCATGCGGCAGTTCTTCCTGGCGCTGCCCAGCGAGCTGGAAGACGCCGGCCGGATGGACGGGCTGGGCCGGTTCGCGATCTACCGCCGGATCGCGATGCCGCTGGCCCGGCCGGCGATCGCCGCGGTCGCGATCTTCACGTTCCTGCACTCGTGGAACCTGTTCCTCGAGCCGCTCGTGTTCCTGTCCTCCAAGGAGATGTTCACGCTGCCGCAGGCCCTGACGCAGTACGTCGACGCCTACGGCGGGCCCATCTGGAACGTCCAGCTCGCCGCCACGACCATGACCGTCCTGCCGGTGCTGGTCGTCTTCATCCTGGCGCAGCGCCAGTTCGTCCAGGGCCTGGCGCACACCGGCCTCAAGGGCTGACCGCCCACCCCCGGCAGTCGCCGGCCGGCCCGGACGTCGGGTGAGGGCTTCGTACGCTCCGCGGCGGCGAGCCCCTTCCCGGACCACCACGTCATCGCGCTCCCGCGCACCCCGCCGGGCGAGCTGTGCCCGGAACCGACGCCGACGACGCCGTCGGCGTGCCCCCCTGGGAAAGGAACGACTGATGAGGAGAAGACTCGCCCGGACCGTCGGGGCGGTGATCGCGGCCGGCGCCACCCTGCTCGCCGTGGTCGCGGGCCCCGCGCAGGCGACGGAGGACGGTGCTGCCACCTCTGGTGCGGCCTCGCCGACGGCGGCGACCGCGACCGCGCCACTGCCCGTCTTCGAGTTCAGCGGGATCATCACCGACAAGGCGGAGATGATCTACAACCCCACGAACGAGTACGTCTTCCCCAGCGTCTTCCACGCGGGCGCCCACCTCGAGGACCCTCTCGGTGAGTGGTACCTGTACTTCGGTCCGCACGACGCCCCCGGCGGCATCATGCTCATGTACGCCGACTCGCTCGCGGGCCCGTGGACCGAGTACGCGGCCAACCCCGTCATCGATCGGTACTGGGACCCGCACCACCGCGTCTCCCACATCGCCAGTCCCGACGTCGTCTGGGACGACACCACCGGCGAGATGGTCGTGTACTACCACGGGGAGAACACGGAGACCCGCTACGCGACGAGCACCGATGGGATCAGCTTCGAGTACGGCGGCCTCGCCCTGACCGCCGCCATGACGGCGCCGGACTCGACGTCCGCCAGCTATGCGCGGGTGTTCGAGCACCCCGACCCCGACTCCGGCTACGCGTGGGCGTCCTTCTTCACGTCGAACTTCAGCGACGGGCCGCTCCACATCATGCTGGCGGAGTCCGTGGACGGACGGTCGTGGACCGTCCACCCGGAGCCCCTGGTCGCACCCGCAACCGGCGACGGCGGGAACATCGCTGCCGCGAACCTGTGGGAGTGGGAGGGACAGCTGTACGTCCTCTACCACAACTCCAACGGACGCATCATGGCGCGGACGATCGACCGGTCCCTGCGCGAGGTGGGCCCGGCGACGGTCCTGTTCCGGACGAGCGGGGTCGGCGAGGACGTGGGCCGGGCCGCGGCCCCGGAGATCGTCACGGACGCCGGCGGGACGTACCTGTTCTACGAGTCCGGCCCCCGCCTCAGGGGAACGATGGCATACGCCACCCTCAACCCCGACGCGGTCCGGCCGCCCGATCCCGCGAGCGGCTTCCCGCGTGACCCCGCGAACCCGGTGTTCGAGCAGTGCGCGGTCGCCGGGTCGGACGAGTTCGACGGCACCGGACCGGGCCTGGACCCGGCCATCTGGGACCGGGTGGTGCGCGCGGAGTCGGCGCGGCACGTCGTCGGCGACGGGGTGCTGACCATCCCGACGTACGCGACGGGCGTGGCCGGGGCACCGCTGCCCCAGCAGGAGCTGCCGGACGGACCGTGGCAGCTCACGACACAGGTGAGCATCGACGTCGCCGAGCGCTTCCAGCAGGCCGGTCTGCTCCTGTACACCTCCGACACGAGCTACGGGCAGTTCGCCATCGGGCAGACGACGTTCGGCGAGCGGCTCACCGTCACGCGGGTCCTGGACGGCGTCCGCCGGGAGGACACCCTCGCGCCGGAGGTCCCGGACACCGACACGCTGTGGATGCGCCTGAGCAGCGACGGCGAGACCGTCCAGCCGAGCGTCTCCTACGACGGCGCGACCTTCACCGACGTCGGCCGCCCCTTCACGATGTCCGAGAGCGGCTTCACGCACGTCGGGCCCTACGCCTTCCGCGGCGCCACGGCCGCCCCGGAGATCCCCGCGACCTTCGACTGGATCCGGTGGTCACCGACGGCCGAGCAGTACGAGGCGTGCCTCGCCCCGGAGGAGCCGGGCGAGCCGGGCGCTCTGCCGACGTTCGGGTTCACCGACGTCCTCACCGTGCCCGAGGAGATGCTCTACAACCCGACCGGGGAGTTCATCTTCCCGAGCGTGTTCCACGCGGGGGCACACCTCGAGGACCCGCTCGGCGAGTACTACCTGTACTTCGGCCCGCACGACGCGCCGGGCGGCATCTCCCTCATGTACGCGGACTCGCTCGCGGGCCCGTGGACCGAGTACGCGGCCAACCCGGTCGTCGACCGGCAGTGGGACCCGCACTACAGCGTGTCCCACGTCGCCAGCGCCGACGCGATCTGGAACGAGGAGGCCGGGCAGCTCTTCCTCTACTTCCACGGCGAGAACTCCACCACCCGGTACGCCACGAGCGACGACGGCGTGACGTTCACCTACGGCGGCGTGACCTGGACCAACGCCTCCGGCGGCGCCGGTGTCACGGAGTCCAGCTACGCGCGCGTGTTCGAGCACCCGGACCCGACGTCGGGGTACGGCTACGCCGCGTTCTACATGGCCAACTACACGGACAACGTCCGGCGGATCCGCCTCGCCGAGTCGGTCGACGGGCGCACCTGGACGGTGGTTCCCGGCAACCTCGTCTCCCCTGAGCAGGGCGACGGGGGCAACGTCTCCGCCGGCAACCTGTGGGAGTGGGACGGGCAGCTGTACGTCACCTACCACAACTCCTCCGGGCAGATCCGGGCGCGGACGATCGACCCGACGCTGCGGCAGGTCGGCCCGTCCGTCCTCCTGCACGCCTCGAGCGGGATCGCGCCCGACGTCGGCCGCGTCGCCTCGCCGGAGATCGTCACCGACGCCACCGGCACCTACCTCTTCTACGAAGCCGGGGCTCGCCTCGACGCCCGCATCGCCCTGGCGACGCTCGGCGCTCCGGGGCCCGAGGAGCCGGCGCCGCTGTTCCCCGTGGACCCCGCGAACCCCGTGTTCGAGCAGTGCCCGGGCATCGGGTCGGACGAGTTCGACGGCACCGGACCGGGTCTCGACCCGGGCCTGTGGGACCGGGTCGTGCGGGAAGGGTCCGCGCGGCACGTCGTCGGCGACGGGGTGCTGACCATCCCGACGTACGCGACGGGCGTGGCCGGGGCACCGCTGCCCCAGCAGGAGCTGCCGGACGGACCGTGGCAGCTCACGACACAGGTGACCATCGACGTCGCCGAGCGCTTCCAGCAGGCCGGTCTGCTGCTGTACGCCGCCGACACCGTCTACGGGAAGTTCGGCCTCGGCCAGGCGACGCCGGGCAAGCGCCTGGAGGTCGTCCAGCAGAACGGCTCGAGCAGCCGACAGGACACCGAGCCGCCCGCGGTGCCCGAGGCGGACACCCTCTGGCTCCGCCTGACCAGCGACGGCGCGTCGGTCCAGGCGAGCGTGTCCTACGACGGCGCGACGTTCGCCGACTTCGGTCGACCCCTGTCCCTGGCCACGACGCCGTTCACGCACGTGGGGCCGTACGCGTTCCGCGGGGCGACCGCCGCGCCGGAGATCGAGGCGACGTTCGACTGGTTCCGCTGGTCGCCGTCGGCGGCGGAGTACGAGGCGTGCCTCGCGCCGGAGGAGCCGGAGCCGCTGTTCCCCGTGGACCCCGCGAACCCCGTGTTCGAGCGGTGCCCGGGCGTCGGCTCGGACGAGTTCGACGGCGCCGGTCCGGGCCTCGACCCGGGGCTGTGGGACCGGGTCGTGCGCGAAGAGTCGGCGCGGCACGTCGTCGGCGGCGGAGTGCTGACCATCCCGACGTACCGGACGGGCGTGGCCGGGGCTCCGCTGCCTCAGC
>NZ_CAMPHH010000189.1 GCF_946885855.1 uncultured Actinotalea sp.
CGCGCCGCACGACGCCCTGCTCCGTCGTGCTGGAGGGATGAGCGCCAGCCTCGGCAGCAGAGCCGTTCACCCGTCCGGGGGCGGTGAGCCGCGACTGGTTGGCATGGCGCCGACAACGTGTCAGAGTCGGCATGACACAACGCTGTGAGGAGGAAGTCGTGAAGCGAACCCTACGGACGGCCGCTGCCGTCGTCGTCAGCCTCGGCCTGATGGGTGCGGTCCTGCCCGCAGCCGGCCTGCCCGACTTCAGCCCGATGGTCATCGGCAGCACGGGCTGCTGCAAGAGCTGACGCGCTGTCGGCGAGCGGCACCCTTGGCCGCCGCCGGCCGCGATCCACCGGGCGTCCCGGCATCGGACGTCCCGGTCACCGGGTCTGGATGAAACTTCACCCACCCATGGCACACTTCACCCTGCAGGGCTCCCCGAGTCACGAATAGAGTGACCTACTGTGACAGAACTCTCCGAACGTCTCCGCGCCGAGCGTGTCCGGGCCGGGCTCTCCCAGACGGCGCTCGCCGGGAACGACTTCTCGCCGAGCTACATCTCCCTCATCGAGGCCGGGCGGCGTGTGCCCACCGACGGGGCCCTCGCCGTGCTCGCCGAACGGCTCGGCACGACGGCGGAGTTCCTCCGGCACGGTGACAAGGCGCCGAGCGAGGAGCGGGCGCGGCTGGAGATCGGCTTCGCCCGCCTGGCCCTGGCCAACGGCGCGCCGCAGGAGGCCAAGGAGCGTCTCCTCGCGCTCGACCTCAGCACCATCGCCCCGCGGCACCACGCGGAGGCGCTCGGGACGCTGGCCCAGGCGCACGAGGCGCTCGGTGAGCTCACCGAGGCCGTCGCGGTCCTCGAGCCGCTTCTCACCCGCGCGCGGGAGCAGCGCCGCTGGCTCGAGGCGGCCGCGCTCGGCAACGACCTCGTCGCGGCGTACCACGAGGCGGGTGACCTCGGCCGGAGCGTGGAGCTCGGGGAGGCCGTGCTCCGCGAGGTGGAGGCGGGCGGCATCGCCGGGTCCGACGAGCACCTGCGTCTCGCCTCGACCGTCCTGTGGTCGTACTACGAGCGGGGCGACCTCCTCTACGCCGCACACCGGGCCGCCGAGCTGATCTCCCTGGCCGAGGCCAAGGGCACGATGCGGGGTCGGGGCTCGATCTACTGGAACGCCTCCCTCGTGGCGGAGGCCCGCGGCGACTTCGTCGAGGCGCGTCGGCTCACCGAGCGCGCCCTGGCCTACCTCAGCGAGGGCGCGGTCAGCCGGGACCTGCCCCGGCTCCGCCTGCACTACGGGTGGCTCCTGCTGCGGTGCGAGCCGGTCGACCCCGAGGGCGCGCTCGTGCAGCTCGCCCAGGCAGCGCAGGGGCTCGCGGTCGTGGGCTCCGAGCCGGAGCAGGCCCGGTGCGCGTTCGAGGTCGGCCGCGCGCACCTGCTCCTCGGCGACGCGCGGCGGGCCGAGGAGGAGGCCCGGGCAGGGCTGGCGCTGCTCGACGACCAGACCGTGCTCGACACCTGCAACGGACGCCTCCTGCTCGGGGACGCCCTGGCGGCCCAGTCGGACATCGCGCACGCGCTCGAGACGTACAAGTGGGCGGCCCAGATGCTCGGTCTGATGACGGCGGCGCGGGAGGCGGCGGCCGTGTGGCGGTCGATCGGCGACCGGCTGCTCGAGCACGGCGATCTCACCGGGGCGCTGGACGCGTACGACCAGGCGCTGGCGGACGCGGGGATCCGGTCGACGACCTTCCCGGTCATCGCGCCGCAGGGCCGCGCCACCGCGGAGCGCTGACCGTCCCCGCCACGCCGCGAGGGCGCACGACGAAGGGCGCCACCCCGCGGGGGTGGCGCCCTTGTCATCCGTGCACGAGGGCCGGCGAGGCGGACGTCAGAGCGTCGCGACCTGCTTCGCCAGCGCGGACTTGCGGTTGGCGGCCTGGTTGGCGTGGATGACGCCCTTGCTCGCGGCCTTGTCGAGCTTGGTGGTCGCGCTGCGCAGGGCGGCGGTTGCCGCCTCCTTGTCGCCCGCGGCCACGGCCTCACGGACCCGACGCACGTGCGTCTTGAGCTCCGACTTCACGGCCTTGTTGCGCAGGCGTGCGACCTCGTTGGTGCGGATCCGCTTGATCTGGGACTTGATGTTCGCCACGTTCAGGACTCTCTTCTGGTTTCGCCGGAGCGATCTGACAGGTCGTAGAGGGCGCGTCCGTCGCCGGGACTGGGGCGTGGGGACACCCGCGGAGAGGCGGCGGACCAGTGCCCGCCGACCTGGGCGGACACGCGACCCACGATGCTAGCAGGAGCAGGCGGGTGCCCGCGGCGTGCCCGGTCAGCGGCGCAGGTCCGCCAGTGCCGCGGCGACCGCGTCGAACCGTTCGCGGTCGAGCACGGCGCCCTCACGGCGCACGGTCGTGGGGTCGACACGGATCACCCGGTCCAGCCGGACCTCGCTCGGGCGGCGCCGGCTGTCCCACGCCCCGGTGCCCAGGTCCAGCCAGGCCTCCCCGCGCCCGTTGGGCCGGGTGTCCTGATCGCGCGAGCTGAGCTGGAGGGCGAGGAGCCACGGGCCGTCGTGGCCGACGACGAGCACCGGTCGGTCCTTGCCCCTGCTGTGGTCCTCCTCGAACGGCACCCAGGTCCAGACGACCTCGCCCGGGTCCGGCTCGCCGTCGAGGTCGGGCGCGTAGACGGGACGGAGCGGGCCGACGTGGTCCCCGGCATGCCGTCCGGCGCCGGCCTGCGGGCCGCGCGGCGGAGTGGGGCCCGCAGGCCACCGCCGAGCGGGCCGGGCGGCCGAGCGGCGCGACGCGGGCTCGCCGCGGGGCGTCGGCGGGCCCGGGCGCCCCCGTGCGGCGTCGAGGAGGCTGCGGAGGAGGTCGCGGGCACGCACGGTCCGACGGTAGCCCGACGGCCGGCCCGGCAGCCGTCGGGCTCGCGGGCGACGGCGCCGCGCGGCGCGGTGTCGTGGGACGATGGGCGGTCAGACCCGACGTCACCGTCCCGACCAGCAGTGGAGTGCTCGCCAGCGTGTCACCGATCCCCAGCGCCGCCCAGAGCCAGCGCATCCGGCCCGCCGCGACGCCGCCGGAGCTGCTGCGCAACTTCTGCATCATCGCGCACATCGACCACGGGAAGTCGACGCTCGCCGACCGGATGCTCCAGCTGACGGGAGTCGTCGACGAGCGCGCCATGCGGGCCCAGTACCTCGACCGCATGGACATCGAGCGGGAGCGCGGGATCACGATCAAGTCGCAGGCCGTGCGCATGCCGTGGGGGGTCGCGGGGGAGGACGGCGCGACGGTGCCGTACGCCCTCAACATGATCGACACACCGGGGCACGTGGACTTCACGTACGAGGTGTCGCGCTCGCTGGCCGCCTGCGAGGGGGCGGTCCTCCTCGTCGACGCGGCCCAGGGCATCGAGGCCCAGACGCTCGCGAACCTCTACCTGGCGATGGAGAACGACCTCACCATCATCCCGGTGCTCAACAAGATCGACCTGCCTGCGGCGCAGCCGGAGAAGTACGCCGAGGAGATCGCCGGCCTGGTCGGCGGCGACCCGGACGACGTCATGCGCGTCTCGGGCAAGACCGGAGAGGGCGTCGAGGCGCTGCTGGACCGCATCGTCCGGCTGGTCCCGCCCCCGCAGGGAGACGCCGACGCCGCCGCGCGCGCGATGATCTTCGACTCCGTCTACGACACCTACCGTGGCGTGGTCACCTACGTCCGGGTCATCGACGGGCACCTGTCGCCGCGCGAGCGCATCGTCATGATGTCGACGCGCGCCACGCACGAGCTGCTGGAGATCGGCGTCATCTCCCCGGAGGCCATCCCCACGGACGGCCTCGGCGTCGGCGAGGTCGGCTACCTCATCACCGGCGTCAAGGACGTGCGCCAGTCCAAGGTCGGCGACACGGTGACCAACGCCGGCAAGCCGGCGTCGTCGGCGCTCGGCGGTTACCAGGACCCCAAGCCGATGGTCTTCTCCGGCCTGTACCCGATCGACGGGTCCGACTACCCCGTGCTGCGGGACGCCCTCGACAAGCTCAAGCTCAACGACGCCGCGCTCGTCTACGAGCCGGAGACGTCCGTCGCCCTGGGCTTCGGCTTCCGCGTCGGCTTCCTCGGCCTGCTGCACCTGGAGATCGTCCGCGAGCGGCTCGAGCGCGAGTTCGACCTCGACCTGATCTCCACGGCGCCCAACGTCGTGTACGACGTGACGATGGAGGACCGCACCGTCGTCACGGTGACCAACCCGTCCGAGTTCCCCGGCGGCAAGATCAAGGAGGTCCGGGAGCCGGTCGTCAAGGCGACGATCCTCGCCCCCAGCGAGTTCATCGGCGCGATCATGGAGCTGTGCCAGCAGCGCCGCGGCGACCTGCAGGGCATGGACTACCTCTCCGCCGAGCGCGTGGAGATGCGCTACACGCTGCCGCTGGCCGAGATCGTCTTCGACTTCTTCGACCAGCTGAAGTCCCGCACCCGCGGCTACGCGTCGCTGGACTACGAGCAGGCGGGGGAGCAGGTCGCCGACCTGGTCAAGGTCGACATCCTGCTCCAGGGCGAGCAGGTGGACGCCTTCAGCGCGATCGTGCACAAGGACAAGGCGTACGCCTACGGCGTGATGATGGCCGGCAAGCTGCGCGAGCTCATCCCGCGGCAGCAGTTCGAGGTGCCGATCCAGGCCGCGATCGGCTCCCGGGTCATCGCCCGCGAGACGATCCGCGCCATCCGCAAGGACGTCCTGGCCAAATGCTACGGCGGTGACATCAGCCGCAAGCGCAAGCTGCTGGAGAAGCAGAAGGAGGGCAAGAAGCGGATGAAGACGATCGGACGGGTCGACGTCCCGCAGGAGGCCTTCATCGCGGCGCTGTCCTCCGAGGCGTCCGGCGGCAAGGACGGCAAGGAGAAGGCGAAGAAGTGACGGTGGCGGCGTGAGCCCCGCGCTGCCCGACGGCGAGCCCGTCCCCGACGACGGCGCGCTGCCGGCCTGGGTGGGCGCGGCGGCCCCGGCGGCACCCGGGCTCGGGGTCTACCTCCACGTGCCGTTCTGCACGGTGCGCTGCGGGTACTGCGACTTCAACACCTACACGGCCGCGGAACTCGGCGGGGGTGCGAGCCAGGCGTCGTACGTGGACACGGCGCTCGCGGAGCTGCGGCTCGCCGACCGGGTGCTGGCCGCGGCCGGCCGGGTGCGCCCTGTCAGCACGGTCTTCGTCGGCGGTGGCACACCCACCGTCCTGCCTGCGGAGGCCCTCGTGCGCTTCCTGCGGACGATGGCCGACACCTGGGGCCTCGAGCCCGGTGCCGAGGTGACGACGGAGGCGAACCCGGACTCGGTCACGCCGCAGTCCTTGCGGGCCCTCGCCGACGGCGGCTTCACCCGGGTCTCGTTCGGCATGCAGTCCGCGGTGCCGCACGTCCTGGCGGCCCTGGAGCGCACGCACGACCCCGCGCGGGTGCCCCAGGCGGTGGCCTGGGCGCGGGACGCCGGGCTCGCCGTCTCGCTCGACCTCATCTACGGGACGCCGGGGGAGTCGCTGGAGGACTGGCGGACGTCCGTCGAGGCCGCGCTCGCCTGCGGCGTGGACCACGTCAGCGCCTACGCGCTCGTCGTCGAGCCCGGCACGAAGATGGCCGCCCAGGTCCGTCGCGGACTGCTGACCCTGCCCGACGGGGACGACCAGGCGGCGAAGTACGAGCTCGCCGACGACCTGCTCACCGGCGCCGGCCTGCACTGGTACGAGGTGAGCAACTGGGCGCGGACGCCGGCGACCGCGTGCCGGCACAACCTCGCGTACTGGCGGGGCGGCGACTGGTGGGGGTTCGGCCCCGGCGCCCACTCCCACGTCGGCACGGCGGACGGGTCCGTGCGCTGGTGGAACGTCAAGCACCCGCGGGCGTACGCCGACCGGCTCGCGCGCGGCGTCACACCGGCGGCCGGGCGGGAGCTGCTCGGCGCCGACGACGTCGCGCTGGAGCGGGTGCTGCTGCGCGTCCGGCTGGCGGAGGGCATGCCCGTGGAGGTCCTCGGGGTGACCGGTCGTCGGGCCGTCGCCGGCCTCGTGGCCGACGGGCTGCTGGACGGGCGCGCCGCCGTCGGCGGTCGGGTGCTGCTCACCCGGCGCGGCCGGCTGCTGGCCGACGCCGTGGTGCGCGACCTGACCGACTGACCAGGCGCGGACGAACGCGGTGCGGACGCACGAGGGGGCCGACCCGTGCGGGCCGGACCCCTCGCTCCTCGCGTGGCGCTCAGGTCACTTGATGATGCGGATGTTCAGCGGGTAGCGGTACAGCTCCCCGCGGTTCGCGGCGACCGCGGCCAGGATCATGAAGATCAGCGCGGGGATGAAGACGAGGTAGAGGAGCGCGCCGAGCCCGAAGGTCACCACCGAGATGATCGAGATGGCGATGCCGGCGATCACGAGCGTGATCTGGAAGTTGAGCGACTCCTTCGCCTGGTCCTCGAGGAAGGCGCCGCGGCCCTTGAAGACGAGCCAGACCACCAGGGGGACGATGAAGGAGAGCCCGACGATCGGCAGGATGTGGGAGATGGTCGCCCACATCCGCTGGTCGGAGTCGCTCAGCGGCGGTTGCGTGGCGTAACCGCCTCCGGCGTAGGGCGCCTGCGGGGCGCCGTAACCGCCTGCCGGCGGGGCGCCGTAGCCTCCCGTGGGCGGCGGTGCGCCGTACCCGCCACCGGCCGGCGTGCCGTAGCC
>NZ_CAMPHH010000190.1 GCF_946885855.1 uncultured Actinotalea sp.
GGTGGGGCTGCTCATCGGCCGAGGAACTTCTCCAGGCCGGGCGGGAGGTCCAGCGCGGAGGGGTCCGGGGTGCTCGGCGTCCGGCGGTCCAGCCCGAAGGCCGAGCCGGGTGCCCCGGCGGGCTTCTGCCCGGCGGCGCGCGCGGCGGCCTCGCGCTCCTGCTGGGCGCGCTTGGCGGGGTTGCCCGACTTGCCCTTCGCCTTGCGCGGCTGGGGAGCCATCTTGCCGCGGGACTTCTTGCCGCCGAGGCCGGGCAGCCTGCCCATCCCGCCCATGCCGGGCATGCCCCCGCCCCGCGCCATCTGCTTCATCATGACCTGCGCCGAGGCGAACCGCTCCAGCAGCTGGTTGACGTCCGCGGACGTGCTGCCGGAGCCGCGCGCGATGCGGCTGCGGCGCGAGCCGTTGATGATCTTCGGGTTCTGCCGCTCGGCCGGCGTCATCGACCGGACGATCGCCTCGATCCGGTCGACCTCGCGCTCGTCGAAGTTCTCGATGACGTCGCGCATCTCGCCCATGCCGGGGAGCATCCCGAGCATCTTCTTCATCGAGCCCATCTGGCGCAGGCCCTGCATCTGCACCAGGAAGTCCTCGAGCGTGAAGTCCTCGCCGCTGGCGAGCTTCCCGGCCATCGCCTCGGCCTGCTCGGCGTCGAACGCCTTCTCCGCCTGCTCGATGAGCGACATGACGTCGCCCATGTCCAGGATCCGGCCGGCCATCCGGTCGGGGTGGAAGATCTCGAAGTCGGTGAGCTTCTCGCCGGTCGAGGCGTAGAGGATCGGCCGGCCCGTGACGGACGCGACGGAGAGCGCCGCACCACCGCGGGCGTCGCCGTCGAGCTTGGACAGCACGACCCCGGTGAAGCCGACCCCGTCGGCGAAGGCCTGGGCCGTCGCGACGGCGTCCTGGCCGATCATCGCGTCGATGACGAAGAGGATCTCGTCCGGCTCGACCGCGTCCCGGATGTCCGCGGCCTGCTGCATCATCTCCGCGTCGACGCCGAGCCGGCCTGCGGTGTCGACGATGAGCACGTCGTGCTGCCGGTTCCGGGCCGCGGCCAGGCCGTCCCGGGCGACGGCGACCGGGTCGCCGGGGGGCGCGGTCAGGGAGCCGTCGCTGCCCTCCTGCGTCCCGGGGTGCGGTGCGAAGACGGGCACACCGGCGCGCTCCCCCACCACCTGCAGCTGGGTGACCGCGTTGGGGCGCTGGAGGTCGGCCGCGACGAGCAGCGGCGTGTGGCCCTTCTCGCGCAGGTGCAGCGCGAGCTTGCCGGCCAGCGTGGTCTTGCCCGCACCCTGCAGACCGGCGAGCAGGATCACCGTGGGCGGCGTCTTGGCGAACCGCAGCGGGCGCTGCTCGCCACCGAGGACGGAGACGAGCTCCTCGTTGACGATCTTGACGACCTGCTGCGCGGGGTTGAGCGCCCCGGAGACCTCCGCGGACAGGGCGCGCTCGCGCACCGTCCCGGTGAACGCGCGGACGACCGGCACGGCGACGTCGGCGTCCAGCAGCGCGCGGCGGATCTCGCGGACCGTCGCGTCGATGTCCGCCTCGGAGAGCCGGCCCTTGGTGCGAAGGTTCTTGAACGTCGACGTCAGGCGGTCGGACAGCGTGGCGAACACAGGACCTCACCGGTGGGACGGGCACGGGAGCCTCCAGGGTACCCGCGCGCACTCCGCCGGGGCCCTTCACGCCGTCTCAGACCCCGTCGGGTCCCTTCCCGGTGGGGGCGCCCGCCAGGTGGGCCTCGGCCCGCCGCGTGAGGTCGTCGACGAGCCGCGCTCGCCACGGGGTCCACGCCTTGGGGCCGGCCGCCGCGGCGTCCGCCTCGGTGAGCGCCCGCAGGCAGGCGAGCAGGTCCGCCCGGTGGGCGACGACCGCGCAGAGGGCGGCCACGGTCGCCGGGTCGTCGGGGTCCTGCGTGGTCGCGAGCTCGACGAGGGTGAGGTGGTGCCGGACGAGCAGGCGGACGTCGTCGGTCGTCGCCGGCGCGAGGCCGAGCCGCGCGCCGATCGCCGGCACGAGCTCGGCCCCGGCGACGCTGTGGTCGGCGGCGCCCGGACGCTTGCCGATGTCGTGCAGCAGCGCGGCGAGGAGCAGCGTGTCCGGGTGGGCCACGGAGCGCCGGATCCGGCCCGCCCGCGCGACGGTCTCGACGAGGTGTCGGTCGACGGTGTGCCGGTGCACCGGGGAGCGCTGCGGCCGGTTACGCACGGCCGCCCACTCGGGCAGCCAGCGCGTCACGACCCCGGCGAGGTCGAGCGTCTCCCAGACGGGGACCTGGGCCTCCCCGGCGGCCAGCAGCAGCAGGAGGTGGCTGAGCGCCGTCGTCGGCCACGGCTCGGGCAGGTCCGGGGTCCGGGCGAGGCTCTCGACCGTCACCGGGGACAGCGGCAGGCCGAGGCGCGCCGCCGTCGACGCGGCGCGGAGGCCGAGCTGTGCGTCGTCCTCGGGGCGCACCCCCGCCGCGAGCACGAGCTCGCCGTCGTGCTCCACGAGGCCGTCACCCACCGAGCGCAGGCGGGGCGCGACGCGGCGGCCCCGGACGACGAGCGGGCGGCGCAACGACGGCCGGGCCAGCGCCTGGCGCGCGTGGCGGACGGTCGTGTCGAGCGCGTGCGAGACGGTGCGTCCCGCCTCGGCCAGCTCGGCGAGGAGGTCGTCGGCGTCGCCCAGGCCGAGCCGCGCGGCCACCTCGTCCTGGTCGACCCGCAGCAGCCGGTTGGCGGGCCGGCGGGTGACCACGTGCAGGGCGTCGCGCACGTCCAGCAGGCGGCGGTAGGCCTCGTCGAGGCGGCCGTGCGGCCGGTCGGTCAGCCACGTCGCCGCGAGCGCGAAGACGACGACGGCGTCCCGGATCCCGCCGCGCGCCTCCTTGAGGTCCGGCTCGACGAGGTACGCGAGCTCGCCGCTGCGCTCGGCCCGCTGGCGTGTCCCGGCCAGCAGCTCCGGCAGCCGACGGCGCGCCGCGGCCCGCCAGTCCGTGAGGAGGGCGCTGCGGGCGCGCAGCACCACGGCGGGGTCCCCCGCGACGTGCCGCAGGTCGAGCAGGCCGACGGCGGCGGGGAGGTCGGCCGACGCGACCTGGCGGCACTGGGCGAGCGAGCGGACCGCGTGGTCCAGGTCCAGTCCCGCGTCCCAGATCGGGTACCAGAGCCGCTCGGCCAGGGCCGCCACGGTCGCGGCGTCGTGGCTGCGCCCGTCGTGGACGAGGAGCAGGTCCAGGTCGGACGCCGGCGAGGCGTCCTGCCGCCCGAGGCTTCCGACCGCACCGAGGGCGATCCCGTCACCGAGCCGTAGGTCGGCGGCGACGTCCTCCCACAGGCCGGCCAGCCGCGCCCCGACCAGGCCCGCGACGGTCGCCCGGCGGACGGTTCCGTCGGCCCCAGGTCCGAGCATCCGGTCGGCGAGGTCGAGCCGGTCGGCCCGGAGGCCCCACACCCCCACGGGGGGGCGCGGGGCCTCGGGCGTGTCCCGGTCCTGCCGGGCGCCGACCGCGCCGTCGTCCGGTGCGGTCATCGCCGGTCAGAGCGCGTCGATGCCGTGCTCGCCGGTGCGCACGCGGGCGACGTCCTCGACCGGGACGACCCAGACCTTGCCGTCACCGATCTTGCCCGTCTGCGCGGCGCCGACGATCACCTTGGTGACGCTCGCGGCGTCCTCGTCGGCGACGAGCACCTCGATCCGCACCTTCGGCACGAGGTCGACCGTGTACTCGGCCCCGCGGTAGACCTCGGTGTGACCGCGCTGGCGGCCGTAGCCGCTCGCCTCGCTCACCGTCATGCCGCGGACCCCGAAGGCCTCCAGGGCGGACTTCACGTCGTCCAGCCGGTGCGGCTGGATCACTCCGGTGACCAGCTTGGTCATCACTTCACCTCCGAGGTGGTGGGCTCCGCCGGGGCGGTGGCCGCAGCCGTCGTGCGGGGCAGGCTCGTCCGGCTGTCGACGACACGCCCGCCGATCGTCTCGTACGCACCCTCGCGGTGGATCGCGAGGTCGATGCCGCCGACCTCCGCGTCCTCGCTGACCCGCCAGCCCATCGTGGCCTTGAGGGCCAGGGCGATGACGAGCGTCACGACGCCGGAGAGGACGATCGCCACGAGCGCGATGAGGGCCTGCACCACGAGCAGGTTGACGCTGCCGCCGTAGAGGAGGCCGCCGTCGGTGGCCAGGAGGCCGATGAGCAGCGTCCCGACCAGGCCGGCGACGAGGTGCACGCCGACGACGTCGAGCGAGTCGTCGTAGCCGAAGCGGTACTTGAGCCCCACCGCGAGCGCGGAGGCCGCGCCGGCGATCAGGCCGAGGGCCGCGGCCCCGACCGGGCTCAGCGCGCCGGCTGCCGGCGTGATCGCCACGAGACCGGCGACGACGCCGGACGCCGCGCCGAGCGACGTGGCGTGGCCGTCACGGAGCTTCTCCGTGACGAGCCAGCCGAGGATCCCCGCGGACGCCGCCGTCGAGGTGTTCACCCACGCCAGCCCCGCGACGCCGTCGGCGCCGTAGGCCGAGCCCGCGTTGAACCCGAACCAGCCGAACCACAGCAGGGCCGCGCCGAGCATGACGAGCGGCAGGTTGTGCGGGCGCATCGGCTCCTTGCCGAAGCCCTTGCGCTTGCCGACCACCAGCGCCAGGACCAGCGCCGCCATGCCCGCGTTGATGTGCACGACGGTGCCGCCGGCGAAGTCGACGGGCGCCGCGATGCTCGCGAACGGTCCCTCGTCGCTGAGCAGGCCCCCGCCCCACACCATGTGGGCCATGGGGAAGAACGCCAGGGTCACCCACAGTCCGCTGAACACCATCCAGGTGCCGAACTTCGCGCGGTCCGCGATGGCGCCCGAGATGAGCGCGACCGTGATGATCGCGAACGTCGCCTGGAAGCCGACGTCGACGATGATCGGCAGCCCGTCCGCCACGACGGCCGTGCCGTCCTCGGCGAAGACCCCGCCGCCGCCGAGCGCGAACTGCTCGAACGGGTTCGCGAAGAGCCCGCCGACGCTCTCGTTCCCGTAGGACATCGACCAGCCCCAGAGGATGTAGATCACACCCACGAGGCCCATCGCGCCGAAGCTCATCATCATCATGTTGAGCACGGACTTGCCGCGCACCATGCCGCCGTAGAACAACGCCAGACCCGGCGTCATCAGGAGCACGAACGACGCCGACACCAGCATCCATGCGGTCAGACCCGCATCGATCTCCATGTTGTCTCTCCCCTCGCCAGCCGGGCGGCTGGTCCGGGGATCACTGTCCCGACGCGCTGTTTCCCGCGACCTCCTCGATCGTTACGGCGCGGTGACGAAGCGGACGGTCGTGTGAACGTTGCGTTTCACGAGCCGGACGCGGCGGTCCGTCGGGTGGACGTCCCGCCGCGTCCGGGGGTGGGGAGCGGTCGACCGCTCGACCGCTCAGCCCTGGAGCAGCCCGTCGACGAACGCCTCCGGCTCGAACGGCGCCAGGTCGTCGGGCCCCTCGCCGAGGCCGACGAGCTTGACGGGCACCCCGAGCTCGCGCTGCACCGCGACGACGATCCCCCCCTTGGCCGTCCCGTCCAGCTTCGTCAGGACGATCCCGGTGACGCCGGCGACCTCGCCGAAGACGCGGGCCTGGTTGAGGCCGTTCTGACCGGTCGTCGCGTCGAGGACCAGGAGCACCTCCCCGATGGGCGCCCGGCGGGACAGCACCCGGGTGATCTTCCCGAGCTCGTCCATGAGACCGGCCTTGTTCTGCAGCCGGCCCGCGGTGTCGACGAGCACCACGTCGGCGGCCTCGTCGGCGGCCCGGCGGACGGCGTCGAACGCGACCGCGGCCGGGTCGCCGCCGTCCTTGTCCGAGCGCACCGTCGGCACGCCGACCCGCGCGCCCCAGGTCTGCAGCTGGTCGGCCGCGGCAGCGCGGAAGGTGTCCGCGGCGCCGAGGACGACGGACTGCCCCTCGGCGACGAGCACTCGGGCGAGCTTGCCGACCGTCGTGGTCTTGCCCGTGCCGTTGACGCCGACGACGAGGACGACGGCGGGGTGCGGCGTGCCGTCGTCGGCGACCCCGGGGGAGGTGCGGAGGGTCCGGTCCAGCGACGGGTCGACGAGCTCGAGGAGCTGCTCGCGCAGGAGCTCGCGCACGGCGCCCGGCTCCCGGACACCCAGCACGCGCACCCGCTCGCGCAGGCGGTCCACGAGCTCCGTGGTCGGCCCCGCGCCGACGTCGGCGAGGAGCAGCGTCTCCTCGATCTCGTCCCAGTCGTCCTCGGACAGGTGGTCCCGCGAGAGGACCTGCAGGAGGCGGGTGCCCAGCGGCGAGCCGGAGCGCGCCAGCCGTTCCCGCAGCCGGACCAGGCGCCCGGCGACCGGTTCCGGCGCCTCGACCGCCGGTGCGACGGGCTCCGCGACCACCGCCTCGTCGGTCGGTGCCTCGACGGTCGCCGTCGGGGCGGTGCCGTCGGTCGAGGGCGCCCGCTCGACGTCCTCGGCGGTCGTGGCGGGGGGCGCCTCGGGCCCGCGTCCGCGCCGCGAGCGCAGCCCCACGACGCCGAGGCCGATGACGAGGAGGGCGGGGAGTCCGTAGACGAGAAGATCGGTGAGGTCGTTCACGCGGGCAGTCTCTCAGGGTCGGCGGCGCTCCTCGACCTCGGGTGCGTCGGACCGCCGCGGGCGGTGGTCGGCGGGGCCGGGGGCGGGCAGGTGCGGTGCCTG
>NZ_CAMPHH010000191.1 GCF_946885855.1 uncultured Actinotalea sp.
GAGATGGCCGGGACGGCGGGCGGCCTTGTCTGGCTCTCCTTCCTCGCGGCGCTGGCCATGGCGCTGCTCACCGCCTTCTCCTACGCGGAGCTCGTGACGAAGTACCCGCACGCCGGCGGCTCCGCCGTCTTCGCCGAACGCGCCTATCGCAGCCCGCTCGTGGCCTTCCTCGTGGGCTTCGCGATGCTGTCGGCCGGTGTCGTGAGCGTCGCGGGGCTGTCACTGGCGTTCGCCGGCGACTACCTCGGTGCGTTCGTCGACGTCCCGCAGGCGCTCGGCGCGGTGGTGTTCCTGCTCGTCGTCGCCGCACTCAACGCTCGGGGCATCCGGGAGTCGCTGCGTGCCAACGTCGCGATGACGGTCGTCGAGGTGTGCGGCCTCGTGCTCGTCGTCGTGCTCGGGCTCGTGCTGCTGGGTCGCGGCGACGGCGAGCCGGGTCGGCTCCTCGAGGCGCCGGAGGGCACGGCCGCAGCGGCCGCCGTGCTCGCGACGGCGCTGGTCGCCTTCTACTCGTTCGTCGGGTTCGAGACGTCCGCGAACCTCGCCGAGGAGCTCGAGGACACCCGGTCCTACCCGCGTGCGCTGTTCGGCTCGCTCCTCGGGGCGGGCGTGGTCTACGTGCTCGTCGGCCTCGTGGCGCCGGCCGTGGTCGCGCCGTCGGACCTCGCCGCGTCCAGCGGGCCGCTCCTGGAGGTGGTCCGGGCGGCCGGTGGCGTGCCGCCCGCGCTCTTCGCGGTCATCGCCCTCGTCGCCGTGGCGAACGGGGCGCTCCTGACGATGATCATGGCGAGCCGACTCGCCTACGGTATGGCCCGACGCGGCCTCCTGCCGGCGGCGCTCGGGACGGTCCTGCCGGGCCGGCGCACCCCGTGGGTCGCGATCGTCGTCACCACCGCGATCGCGATCATCCTGGCCCTCACCGGGGAGCTCGTCGACCTCGCCGCCACCGTGGTCCTCCTGCTGCTCTTCGTGTTCCTCAGCACGAACGTGGCCGTGCTGGTGCTGCGGCGGGACGCCGTCGGGCACGACCACTTCCGTGCGCCGACCGCGCTGCCGGTGCTCGCGGTGCTGTCCTGCCTCGGCCTCCTCACGCAGCAGGAGCCGCAGCACTGGGCGCTCGCCGGCGCCCTCCTCGTGGTGGGCGTCGTGCTCCACCTGGTGACGCGCGCGACGGGCACCCGTCCGCGTCCGCTGGACGAGGCGGACCGGGCGGGCGGGGGCTCCGGCACACGCCGCTGAGCCGTGGGCTCAGCGCGTCGTTGACCGGCCCCGGACGCAGCGGTGGGGGTCAGTCGGCGTGGCCGGCCTCGGCGCCGTCCCGGGGGTTCAGCATGTCCGGGTCGGCGTCGGGGTCACCGTCGGAGGGTCCGCCGGCGGCCGCCGCGCCGGTCCGCGGCTCGAGGTTCTCCGGATCGGCATCGGGATCCGTGCTGGGGTCGTACGGCTGCTCCGAGGGTGTCTGCTCGCTCATGCGGACCACGGTCGCACCGCCGGCAGGGACGCGCATCCGGACGCCACGGCGCCGCCCGGGCCGGGGGAGACCGATACGACCGGGGGTATTCGGACCTTCGTCCCTGTCGGCGCGCCCGGGCCGTTCCTAGCGTCGCCTGTGGGACGGCGGACGCCGCCCTCCGCCCCCGGCGGACCAGCGACAACCCAGGGAGCCAGGATGCGAAGGCTCGTCGTCCTCGGCGCCGGCACGGCCGGGACCATGGTCGTCAACCGGCTGCGACCGCGCCTGCCGCGGCACGAATGGCACGTCACCGTCGTGGAGCCGTCGGACACCCACCGCTATCAGCCCGGGTACCTCTTCCTGCCCTTCGGGTCGATGCGCCCCAAGGACGTCAGCAGGCCGGTCCGGGCGACGCTGCGCCGCGACGTCGACCTCGTCAGCGGCACGGTGGACCGCGTCGACAAGGAGCACCGGTCCGTCCTCCTGACGGACGGCCGCGAGCTGCCGTACGACTACCTCGTCATCGCGACGGGGACGACGCCCCGGCCCGCGGAGATTCCCGGCCTCGAGGAGGCCCTCGCCGGCGGCGACGCCCACGAGTTCTTCACCTACGGCGGCGCGATGCGGCTCGCCGCCCGGCTGGCGGACTGGCCCGGCGGACGCCTCGTCGTGCACGTCGCCGAGATGCCGATCAAGTGCCCGGTCGCCCCGCTGGAGTTCGCGTTCCTGGCCGACTCCTTCTTCCGGGAGCGCGGGCTGCGGGACGCGGTCGACCTCACCTACGCCACCCCGCTGCCGGGCGCATTCACCAAGCCGGTCTCCGCCGAGCGCCTGGGCACGATGCTGACCGAGCGACACATCGGCCTGGAACCCGACTTCGTCGTCGAGGCCGTCGACGGCGACGCGCACGTGCTCCGGTCCTTCGACGAGCGCGAGATCGCCTACGACCTGCTCGTGACCATCCCCGTCAACATGGGCGCGGACTTCGTGGCCCGCAGCGGTCTCGGCGACGAGCTCAACTACGTCCGGGTCGACAAGCAGACGCTGCTGTCCGTCGACGACGACCGCATCTTCGCCATCGGCGACGCCGCGAACACGCCCGCCTCCAAGGCCGGCTCCGTCGCACACTTCCAGGTCGAGGGCTTCACCGAGAACTTCCTCGCGCACGTCGAGGGCCGGCCCATGACCGACCTCTTCGACGGCCACGCCAACTGCTTCATCGAGTCCGGCGGGGGCAAGGCTCTGCTCATCGACTTCAACTACGACACCGAGCCGCTGCCCGGGACCTACCCGCTGCCGAAGGTCGGCCCGATGCAGCTCCTGCGGGAGAGCCGGGTCAACCACCTCGGGAAGCTGGCGTTCCGCCACCTGTACTGGCACGTGCTCCTGCCCGGCCGGCGGATGCCCGTACCCGCCCACATGTCCCTCGCGGGCAAGCAGGTCCCCGACGGCGCGGACCGCGGGAGGCCCGCCGCCGTCTCCCCCACACCCGCCGGCATCGTGCCGAGCTTCCGAGAGGACTGAACCATGCCTGTCACCACGATCGACGGCCGCGAGGTGCACGTCGACGCCGAGGGCTTCCTGACCGACCCGTCCGAGTGGGACGAGGGCCTGGGCAAGACGCTCGCCGCGGCCATCGGCATCGACATGACCGAGGACCACTGGAAGGTCATCCGGTTCCTGCGCGAGGACTTCCAGGCGCAGGGCGAGACGGCCACGACCCGGCGCGTGCAGACGGTCGGCGGCTTCCCGACCAAGCAGCAGTTCGAGCTCTTCCCCAAGAAGCCGGCCAAGAAGATGGCGTACGTCGCCGGCCTGCCCAAGCCGCGCGGCTGCGTCTGACGCCCGCCACCACCACAGAGGACGCACCATGACCGACGCACCGATCGTCCCGTCGTTCGACGACGAGGCGGGCCAGGGCCGCAAGCTCGCCATCATCTGCTCCAAGGGCAACCTCGACATGGCCTACCCGGGCCTCATCCTCGCCAACGCCGCGCTGGGTGAGGGCGTGGAGACGCACCTGTTCTTCACGTTCTGGGGCTTCGACATGATCACCAAGTCCCGGATGCACGACCTCAAGTTCACGCCGGTCGGCAACACGGCCGCCCACATGCCCCAGGGCATCACGCCGATGCCCGGGGTGACGGCGATGGCGACGCGCCAGCTCAAGAAGTCGATCGCGGACCTCGGCGTCCCGGACGTGCCGGACTTCCTGGAGCAGATCGTCGCGGCCGGGGGCCACCTGTGGGCCTGCCGGATGAGCGCGGACATGAACCGGCTGACCGAGGCGGACCTCTACGAGGAGGTCGAGGCGATCATCAGCGCGAGCGACTTCATCGAGCTGACGGAGGGGGCCCAGCTGCTCTTCATCTGAACCCGCTGCCGGGGACGTGCGGCGGCCGGGCCGCACGCCCGTCTCCGGCAGCCGCACGTCACCGCGTGATCATCGGCACAGGGGCGAACCATCACCAGGGTGAGCGAAGCGGGCGCCGGACTGGCACTCTTGCCCCCATGCAGATCTGGCCCGGCAGGCCCTACCCCCTCGGCGCGACCTTCGACGGGACAGGCACCAACTTCGCCGTCTTCTCGGAGGTGGCAGAGCGCGTCGAGCTCTGCCTCATCGCGGACGACGGCACCGAGGAGCGGATCGACCTCCCCGAGGTGGACGCGTTCGTGTGGCACGGCTACCTCCCCTCGGTGCAGCCCGGCCAGCGCTACGGCTTCCGCGTGCACGGCCCGTACGACCCGGCGAACGGCCACCGGTGCAACCCCGCGAAGCTCCTGCTGGACCCGTACGCCAAGGCGATCGACGGGCAGATCGACGGGCACCAGTCCCTCTTCTCGTACGACTTCGGTGACCCGGAGTCGTTCAACACCGACGACTCGCTCGGGCACACGATGACCTCGGTCGTCATCAACCCGTTCTTCGACTGGGGCCACGACCGGCCGCCGATGCACGAGTACCACGAGAGCGTCGTCTACGAGGCCCACGTCAAGGGCCTGACGATGCAGCACCCCGGGATCCCCGAGGAGCTGCGCGGCACCTACGCGGGGATGGCGCACCCGGCGATCATCGACCACCTGCGCGAGCTCGGGATCACGGGGATCGAGCTCATGCCGGTCCACCAGTTCGTCAACGACCCGACGCTGCAGGACAAGGGCCTGTCGAACTACTGGGGCTACAACACCATCGGCTTCTTCGCCCCGCACAACGGGTACGCGGCGTCCGCGACGCCGGGCCAGCAGGTGCAGGAGTTCAAGCAGATGGTCAAGGCCCTGCACGAGGCGAACATCGAGGTCATCCTCGACGTCGTCTACAACCACACGGCCGAGGGCAACCACCTGGGCCCGACGCTGTCCTTCCGCGGGATCGACAACGCCGCGTACTACCGGCTCGTGGACGAGGACAGGCGCCACTACTACGACACGACCGGCACCGGGAACTCGCTGCTCATGCGGCACCCGCACGTCCTGCAGCTGCTCATGGACTCGCTGCGGTACTGGGTCAACGAGATGCACGTCGACGGCTTCCGCTTCGACCTCGCCTCCACGCTGGCCCGGCAGTTCCACGAGGTCGACCGCCTGTCGGCCTTCTTCGACCTGGTCCAGCAGGACCCGGTCGTCAGCCAGGTCAAGCTCATCGCCGAGCCCTGGGACGTGGGCGAGGGTGGCTACCAGGTCGGCGGCTTCCCCCCGCTGTGGAGCGAGTGGAACGGCAAGTACCGCGACACGGTGCGGGACTACTGGCGCGGCGAGCCGGCGACACTGGCGGAGTTCGCGAGCCGCCTGTCCGGGTCCTCCGACCTCTACGAGCACACCGGGCGCAAGCCGATCGCGTCCATCAACTTCGTCACCGCCCACGACGGATTCACGATGCGGGACCTGGTCTCCTACAACGAGAAGCACAACGAGGCCAACGGCGAGGGCAACGCGGACGGGGAGGGCCACAACCGGTCCTGGAACTGCGGCGTGGAGGGTCCCACCGACGACGACGCCGTCGAGGCGCTGCGGTGGCGCCAGATGCGCAACCTCCTCACGACGCTGCTCACGTCGCAGGGCGTCCCCATGATCGCGCACGGTGACGAGATCGGGCGCACGCAGGGGGGCAACAACAACGGGTACTGCCAGGACAACCCGACGACGTGGATGGACTGGGAGCTCGACGAGGCCGCGTCGGCCCACCTGGACTTCACGCGGCGCGTGGTGCACCTGCGCCGCGACCACCCCGTGCTGCGCCGCCGCCGGTTCTTCGCGGGCAGTGCCCAGCACGGCGGCGAGTCCTCGCTCAAGGACATCGTCTGGTTCACGACGGCCGGCAAGAACATGTCCGACGCGGACTGGCAGGCGGGGTACGCCAAGGCGCTCATGGTCTTCCTCAACGGCGAGGCCATCGCCGAGCCGGACGTCCGCGGCGAGCGCGTGACGGACGACAGCTTCCTGCTGCTCTACAACGCCGCGCCGGAGACCGTGCGCTTCACGATCCCGTCGCGCAAGTACGGGACCGTGTGGACGTGCGTCCTGGACACGGACCACAACCTGGACGAGGGCGCCGAGGTCAAGGCGGGCGACACGATCGACGTCACCGGCCGCTCCGTCGTCGTCCTCACGCGTCCCGTGGCGGGCGGAGCGGCATGACGGACGCTCGTCAGGGGCCGGCGCGCCGTCGGCCCCCGCAGGGCCGCCCCATCCCCGTCTCCACCTACCGCCTCCAGCTCAACGCCGACTTCACCTTCGACCACGCCGCCGAGCAGGCGCCCTACGTCGCCCGCCTCGGCGCGACGCACCTGTACCTGTCCCCCGTGCTGACGGCCGCACCGGGCAGCACCCACGGGTACGACGTCGTCGACCACGACGAGATCTCACCGACGCTCGGCGGGACCGAGGGCCTGCGCCGGCTGCACGCCGCCGCCCGCGAGCACGGCCTCGGGCTCGTCGTCGACGTGGTGCCCAACCACATGGCGGTCCCCACCCCCGTGTGGCACAACCGGGCGCTGTGGTCCGTCCTTGCCCTCGGCCCGGAGTCGCCGTACGCCGCATGGTTCGACGTCGACTGGAGCGCCGGCGACGGCGCCCTGCTCATGCCCGTCCTCGGCCGTCGCCTCGGCGCGGTCCTCGCCGCGGACGAGCTCACGCTCGACGAGGCCGTCGTCCCCGGGGCCGACGCGACCCAGCCGGTCCTTCGCT
>NZ_CAMPHH010000192.1 GCF_946885855.1 uncultured Actinotalea sp.
GATGAAAAAAATCCAGCCGAACTGCTTCGAGACGTTCCAGCGCATGTACGACGCAGCGCGGGCCGTCGTCTCCTCCGAGGAGGTGATGCGCCGCCTCGTGGACGAGGCGGTCGCCGCCGACGCCGCCGAGGGCTCGGGGCGGCTGGAGATCCAGGTCGACCCGACGTCGTACGCGCCGTTCGTCGGCGGGATCACGCCCGCGCTGGAGATCGTGCTGGACGAGGCGCGGGCGGCGTCGGTGCGCACGGGGATCGAGGTCGCCGTCGTCGTCGCGGCATCGCGGACCCGGCATCCGCTGGACGCCCGGACGCTCGCGCGCCTGGCCGCGCGCTACGCCGGGGACGGACCGGGCGCCGTCGTCGGCTTCGGGCTGAGCAACGACGAGCGGCGGGGGGACACCGAGGAGTTCGCGCCCGCCTTCCGGATCGCCGAGCGCGCCGGGCTGGCGCTCGTCCCGCACGGCGGCGAGCTGCTCGGGCCGGACCACGTCCGCAGCGTCGTCGAGCACCTGCGTCCCGACCGGCTCGGGCACGGCGTGCGGACGGCGGAGGACCCGCGCGTGCTCGCCGAGCTCGTGGAGCGGGGGGTCGCGTTCGAGGTCTGCCCGGCGTCGAACGTGTCGCTCGGCGTGTACGCCGAGCACGGCCACGTCCCGCTGCGCGCGCTCGCCGACGCCGGCGCGACCGTCGCCCTGGGCGCCGACGACCCGCTCCTGTTCCGGTCGCGCCTCGTCGCGCAGTACGAGACCGCGCGCCGCGTCCACGGCTTCGACGACGACGCTCTGGCCGAGCTCGCGCGCGGGTCCGTGCGGGCGAGCCGTGCGTCGGGGGCGACGAAGCAGCGCCTGCTCGCCGGGATCGACGCCTGGCTGACGGCACCGGACGCCTGACGCGTCGACCCGCACGCGTCCGGTGAGCGTTGGAGTCGCCGAGCCGACGACGGCGGCTCGGACCGCCTGGGCCACGCTTCCGGTGAGCGTTCGAGTCGCATGGCGGCCCTAACGCTCACACGAACGGTGGGACGGGTTGACGCCACCCGTGCGCCTGCGCCAATGTATCGACTCATTGGTTCATTGAGGTCAGGGGCTGAGGATGTCGACGGGACTTGCTCCGGGCGCAGGCGCGCTGTTCGTGCCGGCGCTGTACGACCTGCTGTGGGTGGTCGGTGCGTTGCTCCTGCCGCTCGGGGCGCTGGCCGTGCTGTACCTCGTGGTCCGGACGGCTGCCCGTCGGGGCAGCTCCGGTGCTGCGGTCGACACGGGCGCCGGTGTCCGTGCCACGGCTGCGGGGTCGTCGCACGCCGCGGCGGAGGCATCGCGACGCCACGGGGCCGTCGTCGCCGGTGTCGCGTGGGGCCTCGCCGCGGTCCTGCCGCAGGGTGTCGCTCTCCTCGTCGGTCCGCTCCTCGTGCTCCTCCCCGGCCTGCTGCACGGCGGACCCGGATCCGCGCCCCCGTACGGCGCGCTCCTCGTCGGTCTCGCGCCCGCGGTGCCGGGCCTCACCTACCTCACCGTGCACGCCGTCGGCGAGCGCACCTGGCCCCGGCCGCAGGGACCCGTGCGGCGAGCGAGCCTCGCCCCGCGCCCTACCGCCCGTCTCGCGCCGCGCCGGCTCCTCGTCGTGACGGCCGGGTGGAGCGCAGCCCTCGCGGTCGCACTGCTGGTGTGCGCCGTCGTCGCGCAGGACGGCCAGCGCCTCGTCACGACGGTGGGTGCGTCCATCCGCACCGCCGGCCCCTTCCCCGGCGCCTTCTACGGGCTGCCCCTCGCCGCCGGCGTCGCGCTCGTGCTCCTCGCCACGGCCGCCGTCCTCCGGCGGATCGCGCGTCGGCCGCCGGTCCTCGAGGACGACCCGGCGTACGACGACGCCGCCCGCCGCCTCTCCGCGCACCGCGTCCTGCGCGGGACCCAGCTCGTCGTGGGCTGGAGCCTCGCGGGGGTGGTCGTCGTGGCGGGGGTGGCCCTGCACGACGTCGGGCTCGCCGGTGCGGCGGCGGGGCTCCTCGGGCTCGGATCGGCCGTGGCGCTGGCAGCGCTCGCGGTCGCGGTGACGCCGGGCCGCTCGCCCGTGCCCGCACCCGTCCTCGCTCCCGCGTCCCCCGTAGACCGCCCGCCCTCGACGCTCGCCCAGGAGTCCGCATGAGTCTCGTCGCGCTGTCCCTCCTCGCTCTCGCGGTCGTGGTGGCCGTCATCGCCGTGGTGCTCGTCGGGGCGCTCGTGCTCCTCCTGGCCCGCCGCACGGCGCCCGACCCGTCCGACGCCGCCACCGCCGCCCGCCACCACGCCGGCGCCGTCAGCGGCATCGCCTGGGCCGCGCTCACCGTCAGCCTCCTGCTGGGGCCGGCCGTCGCCGGGATGGTCGACGGGCTCCGGCAGGGCGTCGCCCTCGGGCTCGTGCCGGCCGTCGCGGGCGTGGTCTTCGTGGCGATCCACGCGGGCGGGGAGCTCACGTGGCCGCGGCCCACCGGAACCGTCCGACGCGCCGGCCTGGAACGGCGCGGGACCGGCGACGTCGCGCCCCGCGGCCTGCGCGGGCTGCTGTGGGGCTGGGTCGGCCTCGTCGTCCTCATCGTCGGCGCCGGCGGTGCGGTGGCGACCGACGGCCGGCAGATCAGCCGGACGTTCGACGGGGGGGCCGCGTCCTCGAGCCCGTTCCCCGGGTGGTTCTACGGCCTACCCCTGCTGCTGGCCTGCGTGGTCGTGCTGGCCTCGACGGAGGCCGTCCTGCGCGTCGTCGCGACGCGATCCGCCGTGGTGGACGCGCAGCCCCGGTGGGACACCGCGCTGCGTCGGCTGTCCGCGCACCGGGCGCTCCGGGGCGCGCAGCTCGTCGTCGGCCTGACGGCCGCCGGGCTGCTGCTCACCGCCGGGATGGCACTGCGCAACGTCGGCCAGGCGTTCCGCGACGACGGCACCGGCAGCGTGCTGCACAGCGTCACGGGCACGACGGCGATGGTGGTCGCGCTCGTCGTCGGCCTGATCGCTGTCATCGTGGCTCTCCTGCCGGGTCGGCCCGCCGGGCAGCTCAGCGAACCCGCTCTCGTGGACCCCGCACCCCGATGAGCCTGCAGATCGAGGTCGACCTGGCCTCGAGCGTGCCGCCCTACGAGCAGATCCGGCTGCAGGTCGGGGCGCACGTGGCGGCCGGACGGCTGCGCTCGGGCGACCGCCTGCCGACCATCCGGGCGCTCGCCGCTGACCTCGGCGTGGCCGCGGGGACCGTGGCCCGCGCCTACCGCGAGCTCGAGACCGCGGGCGTCGTCTCGACGCGGCGGCGCACCGGCACCGTCGTCGCCGAGGGCACGGCCGACGTCGCGGCCGAGGTCCGGGACGCCGCGGACCGGCTCGTCGACGTCGCCCGGGCCGCCGGGCTCGCGGACGAGGAGACGCTCGCCGTCGTCCGCGGGGCGCTGCTCGACCGGACGGGACGCGTGACCGCGCCGGCCTCAGACGCCGCGCCGTGCTCCGCGGTCGGTCGCTGAGCCGCGCAGGCGTTCGGCGCCTGCCTCCAGCGCCTCCTGACGCGGCCGCTCCGCCCAGGCGTCGAGGAGCCCGTCCCGGACGGCACGCCGCAGCACGAGGTACAGCACGAAGAGCCCGAGGACCGCGAGGCCGACGTCGAGGAGGACTCCAGCCGTGATCACGTCCATGCGGCCACCCTCCCAGCGCCGCGGCCGGCTGTCACGCAACCGGCGTCAGAGCGTCGCGCCGACCACGACCGGCTCCGGCTCCAGCTCCACGCCGAACCGCTCCCGCACCCCGTCCCGCACCGTGCGCGCGAGGGCGAGCAGCTCCGCCGTCGTCCCGCCGCCGCGGTGCGTCAGGGCGAGGCTGTGCTTCGTGGAGAGCCCGACCGTCCCGGGCAGGCCGTAGCCCTTGCCGAACCCGGCGTGCTCGATGAGCCAGGCGGCGCTCGTCTTGACGAGCGACTCGTCGACGCGGCCGAGGCTCGGGCCCGTGCTGCGCTCGGGGACCGATGACCGCACGGGGTACCGCGGCGCGTCCGCCGGGAGGGCGTCAGCGACCTCGACCGGCACCACGGGGTTGGTGAAGAACGAGCCGGCGCTCCACGTGTCCGGGTCCGCGGCGTCGAGCACCATGCCCTTGCCGGCGCGCAGCTCGAGCACCGCGTCGCGCACGGCCGTCAGCGGCGCGCGCTGCCCTACCTCGACCCCGAGGCGCCGGGCGAGCTCGGCATACGCGATCGGCGCGGACAACGTCCCGAGCCGCAGCTGGAAGCCCACCTCGAGGACCACCCACCGGGGTGTCGGCGCCCAGCGCGACCAGGCGCCGTCGTCGTCGCGCAGGGACCGCTTGAGGACCGACGTGCGGTAGCCGAACCCCAGGTCCGGCAGCGCGAGCGTGCGGACGCGCTGCTCCTGGCGGTCCCACGTGCGCACGAGCGACACGACGCCGGAGACCTCCTGCCCGTACGCGCCGACGTTCTGCACGGGGGTCGCGCCCGAGGAGCCGGGGATGCCGGCGAGCGCCTCGACGCCCACCCACCCCTCGGCGACGGCGCGGTCGACGACCTCGACCCACGGCGTCCCCGCCGGCACGGTGACGCTCGCGCCGCCGCAGGCCCCCGCGTCCTCGACCTCGATGCCGCTGCGGGTGTCCCGCACGACGACGCCCGGGAACCCCCCGTCCGGTACGACGACGTTCGAGCCGCCGCCGAGGACCAGCAGCGGCTCCCCGGCGTCGTCGGCCGCCCGGACCGCGGCGACGAGCTCCTCCTGCGACGTCGCCTCGACGTACCGCGCGGCGGGGCCGCCGAGGCGCAGGGTCGTCAGGTCGGCCAGGCGGGGATGGGCCGAGGGCGCCGTGGACGGCGCGGAGGCCGTCGGCGCCGCTCCGGCGCGGGAGGAGGTCACCGGTCCAGGGTAGGCATGCCGCCGACGACGGCGCGCCGGGGCACGTCCCCGCGGCTCAGCGCCCGTCGGGCCCGGGCACCGCGCCCGGCTCGACCGCCGGGCTCGCGAACGGGTCCGTGACCGGCTCGGTGGGGGCCGGTCCGGTGCCCGCTCCGGTGTCCGCCGTGGGCAGCGGTGCCGCCGCCTTCATGACGAGGAGCCCGACGAGGACCGGGACGGTGATCGCCAGGAGCGACTGCCGGTACCCGACCTGCTCGGCGAGCAGGCCCAGGAGCGGCGGTCCCGCGAGGAACGCGCTGTAGCCGATGGTCGAGACGACGGCGACGCGCGCGGCGGCCTGCCGCGGGTCGTCCGACGCGGCACTCATGCCGACCGGGAAGCCGAGCGCGGCGCCCATGCCCCACGCGACGATGCCGAGCATCGCGACCGGCAGGCTGTCGACGAGGCCGAAGACGAGCAGGCCGACGAGGGACAGCCCGGCGGCGAGCCGCAGCACGCGGACCCGCCCCCACCGGTCCAGCAGCGCCGTGCCGAGCAGGCGCATCCCGGTCATCGCGGTGACGAAGACGGCGAACGCCACGGCACCGACCGCGTTGCTCGTCCCGAACCCGTCGACGACGGCGAGGGCCACCCAGTCGTTCGCGGCCCCCTCCGTGAGCGCCGCGGCCAGGACGACGACGCCGATGAGCAGCGTGCGGGGCTCGCGCCAGGCCGCGAAGGCGCTCCTGCGCGGCGCACCGCCCGCGTCGTGCCCGTCCGCGGCGGCGTCGTGGGTCCCGGCCGGCAGGAACGCCCGGACCGCCCACAGGACGCCCGCGAGGCTGATCAGCAGGACGACGGCGAGGTGCGTGATGACGGGCAGGCCGGCCCAGGCGGCGGCGGCGCCGATCCCGGCGCCGGCGATGGTGCCGACGGAGAACCCCGCGTGGAAGCGCGGCATGACCGACTTCCCGAGACGCTGCTCGACGGCGGCGCCCTCGATGTTCATCGCGGCGTCCCAGACGCCGGCGCCGATCCCGAAGAAGATGAGGCCCACCCCGGCGAGCACCAGCGAGCCGAGCTCCACGGCGGTGGCGGCGACGAGCAGCCCGCCCACGTTGGACGCGGCGAACACCGCGACGGCCAGGCGCGCCCCGATCCGCTGGACCACGAGCCCGGACAGCGGCAGCGCGACGAGTGACCCACCGGCGCCGACGAGCAGGAGGATCCCGAGCTCGTTCGGCCGCAGGTCGAGCGCGTCCCGCACGGCCGGCAGGCGCGAGGCCCAGCTGGCGAACGTCACGCCGCTGATGAGGAAGGTGACGAAGACCGCGACCATCGCGGCACGGACCCCGGGCTCGGCGGCGGGGCGCGTCGTCGGTGCGGCGCTCACCGGCACGGCTCCGGCTCGAGCGCGGCCGCGCGCAGGCGGGCGACGGCGTCGTCGTCGAGGACGACCGTCGCGGTCGCGGCGCCCACCGCGCGGCCGCTCGGCGCCCCGGCCGCGGCGGGGACACGCGCGGGCGCCGGGAGGCGCCCGGCGCCCGGGGTGCGCGCGGCCTCGGCCTCCGGCGTCCGCACGGTCGAGGCGAGCGCGATGCTCAGCGCGAGGCCGACGGCGACCAGGAGGAGTGCCCGGCGCGCCCCGACCGCCTCGGCGACCGCCCCCAGCAGCGGGGGCGCGACGATCGCGGACACCGACGCGAACGCCGAGCCCACGGCGACCCGGCCGGCCAGAGCCGGATGCGGGCGTCCTTGGTCAGCCCCC